>JAHBYM010000248.1 GCA_019635975.1 Parvibaculum sp.
TGCCGCATTTATCCCCGCCCGAACCCCGTGGACAAGTTCCACTTATCCCCGTCCGCACCGAATTCCGGGACGAAACCGGTGCGATTGCCGGTGACGAGCCGGGTGACACTCTAAGCGCCCTGAACGGAGACGATTTCGGTGACGGCGAAGGAGACGAGAACCGCACACTTCTCGTCACGCCCGCCGCCACCGCGTCACGCCCGGTTGATCGACACCCCGCCATCGACCGGCACCGCCGCGCCGGTGACGAAGCTCGAAGCATCCGATGCCAGGAAGAGCGCAGCACGCGCGATCTCCTCCGGCGCGGCGATGCGCTTCAGCGCGTGGAGGCTCTCGACAAAGGCATAGGCCTCCGGCGTAGGGGCGGCGGCGCGGCCCATCGGCGTGTCGGTGCCACCCACAAGCATCGCATTGGCGCGGATGCCCTGCGCGCCATATTCGGCGGCGACGACGCGCGCGAGACCGACAAGCCCGGCCTTGCCCGCCGCATAGGCCGCCATGCCTGGAAAACCGAGCACATGGCCAACAAATGTCGAAGTAAAAATGATCGACCCGCCGCCGCGCAACAGCATGGCCGGTAGCTGGTATTTGGCGCAGGCGAAGGCCGATGTCAGGTTGACCTCGACCGTCTCGCGCCAACCGGCGAGCGAAATGTCATGCGCCGCCGCCATTTCGCCGAGCTGCCCTGCATTGTTGAGCGCAATGTCGAGGCCGCCGAAACGCGCAACGGCGGTTTCGGCAAGCGCGCGGGCGAGGCTTTCGTCGGCGATGTCGCCCGCAAGCACGACGGCTTCGCCGCCATGACCGCCGATCTCGGCCGCGAGTGCATCGAGCTCCGCTGCGCGGCGCGCCGTGACGACCACCTTCGCCCCTTCGCGCGCAAACAAAAGCGCCGCCGCGCGGCCGATGCCCGAGCTCGCACCCGTGACGATCGCAACCTTGCCGTCGAGAATACCCATGACTTTTCCTTCGCTGTCCGTGTGAGGTCCGCGAAGGTGAAGCGGAGACGCGATTTTGTCTGGCCGGAAACGGACACCACGCTTGTCGACGGAACAAAAAAGGCCGCCGGTTGTCCGGCGGCCTTTCGTTTTGCGGCGCGCGCAAGCCTCAATGCACGACGCGCAATCCCGGCTCGTCTTCGTCGCGCAAGCTGCCATCGCGGGCAACCTCGTGGCCGGCGATGATGAGGCCTTCGGCGCCGGCCGAGACCGTTACCGTTTCACCGTCGGCGACGCGGCCTTGCAGGATCAGTTCCGCGAGCGGGTCCTGCACATTGCGCTGTATGACGCGTTTCAGGGGCCGGGCGCCATAGACCGGATCGTAACCGGCATCGGCGAGCCAGGTGCGTGCCGCCGGGTCGAGTGCGACCGCGATCTGCCGGCCGGCAAGCAGCGCCTGCAGGCGTTCGAGCTGGATGTCGACGATCGCGTCCATCTGTTCGCGCGTCAGGCGGTGGAAGAGCAGGATCTCGTCGAGCCGGTTGAGGAACTCGGGCCGGAAGCGCGAGCGCACGACATCCATCACCTGCTCGCGCACTTCCTCGACATCGCCGCCTTCCGCCAGATATTCGGCGCCGAGATTGGAGGTCATCACGATCATCACATTCTTGAAATCGACCGTGCGGCCCTGCCCGTCGGTGAGGCGCCCGTCATCGAGCACCTGCAACAGCACGTTGAAGACGTCGGGATGCGCTTTTTCGATCTCGTCGAACAGCACGACCTGATAGGGCCGGCGGCGGATCGCTTCGGTCAGCGCGCCGCCTTCCTCGTAGCCGACATAGCCGGGCGGCGCGCCGATGAGCCGCGCGACCGAATGCTTCTCCATATATTCCGACATATCGAGGCGGCAGATTGCCTGATCGTCGTCGAAGAGGAAGCCGGCAAGCGCCTTCGTGAGTTCGGTCTTGCCGACGCCGGTCGGCCCGAGAAACAGGAACGAGCCGATGGGCCGGTTCGGATCCTGCAACCCGGCGCGCGCCCGGCGCACCGCGCGCGAGACGGCCGAGACCGCTTCTTCCTGACCGATGACACGAGCCCGCAGCGCATCTTCCATGTGCAGGAGCTTTTCGCGCTCGCCTTCGAGCATCTTGTCGACCGGGATGCCGGTCCAGCGCGAAACGACCTGCGCGATATGCGCCTCCGTCACCGCTTCTTCCAGCATCGCGCCCTGCGCCTGTTTTTCGGTTTCGACGAGCTTCTTCTCAAGCTCGGGGATGACGCCATAGGCAAGCTCGGAGGCGCGCTCGAGCTTGCCGGCGCGCTGCGCCTGCGCCAGTTCGTTGCGCACCGCCTCAAGCTCTTCCTTGATCTTCTGCGCGCTGGCGAGCTTCGACTTCTCGGCCTGCCATGATGAGGCGAGATCGGCCGACTTCTGTTCGAGATCGGCAAGTTCGGTTTCGATCTTCTCGAGCCGGTCCTTCGACGCCTGATCCTTTTCCTTTTTCAGCGCCTCGCGCTCGATCTTGAGCTGGATGACGCGGCGGTCGATCTCGTCGAGTTCTTCCGGCTTCGAATCGACCTGCATCCGCAAGCGCGACGACGCCTCGTCCATCAGGTCGATGGCCTTGTCGGGCAGGAAGCGGTCGGAGATGTAGCGGTCGGAGAGCGTTGCCGATGCAACAAGCGCCGCATCGGAAATGCGAACACCGTGATGCAGTTCGTATTTTTCCTTCAGGCCGCGCAGGATCGAGATTGTGTCCTCGACATTGGGCTCATCGACAAAGATCGGCTGGAAGCGCCGCGCCAGCGCCGCGTCCTTCTCGACATATTTCCGGTATTCGTCGAGCGTCGTCGCGCCGACGCAGTGAAGGTCGCCGCGCGCCAGTGCCGGTTTCAACAGGTTCGAGGCATCCATCGCGCCGTCGGTCTTGCCGGCGCCGACAAGCTGGTGCATCTCGTCGATGAAAAGGATGATGCCGCCGTCCGACGCGCTGATTTCGCCGAGCACGGCCTTCAGCCGCTCCTCGAATTCGCCGCGATATTTGGCACCGGCGATCAGCGCGCCGAGATCGAGCGCCATCAACTGCTTGCTCTTCAGACTTTCGGGCACGTCGCCATTGACGATGCGGAGCGCAAGGCCCTCGGCGATCGCCGTCTTGCCGACGCCGGGCTCGCCGATCAGCACCGGATTGTTCTTGGT
>JAHBYM010000249.1 GCA_019635975.1 Parvibaculum sp.
GACCGCGCCTTTTTTCTCGATGGTGACGTTGTTGTAGGCGGTCATGGCCGCGCCTCCCCTGTTATTGTTTTGTCGCAAGAGGCTATTCGATGCTTCGCGGCGCGAAAAGAATGATCGCGACGGCAAGAATGGCGAGCAAACCTCCGCCCATATCCCATATGTCGGGCCTCTGGCCTTCGGCAAGCCACAACCAGATGAGCGACGCGGCAATGTAAATGCCTCCATAGGCCGCATAGGCGCGACCGGCATAGTCGCTCGGCACCAGCGTCAGCAGCCACGCAAAGACGATGAGCGACGCAATTCCCGGAACCAGCCACCAGATTTGCTGGCCGTTGCGCAACCAGGCCCAGAAGGCGAAACACCCCACGATCTCGGAGACAGCAGCGGCCGCGAATATCAGATAGGTACTCAAGACGACCGGCATGGCGCCCCCTGCAAATGACCGCCGCAGCATGCCCGCAAACCTCGCCTGCGAGAACCCCGCCGGCGCGGAGATTTCCTGCCTATGTCGCTTCGCGGGCGAGCTCGGGCGCGAAATGCGCGAAGAGCATTTCCGCGGCTTCGGCGGCAGCGGCAGGCGCGACGATGACGACCTGAACGCCATCTTCGTCATGGCGCAGCTCAAAGTCGAGAAAGGCGCAGCACAGCCGTTCCCGCGCAACGAATTCTTCGACCTCGGATCGGGCTTCGCCGTCGTAGACGAGACGCAGCATCAATCCGTCACGGTCGCTCCGCCGCAAATGCCGGCGGGCAAGATCGCGTATCATCGCAATGCGCACCTCGAAATCGCCCGCGCCGAGCGTGCAGGCGATTTCCGGTTCCGCCTGCCGCCCGGCGGGTGGCGACCCGCAGCCGGCACAACAGCCTGCCCCCGCATCCGGCGAATTCCTGTCGGTCATCATCCCGGCCTTCCTTTCTCCAACTGCTTCTTTGCACTGGAGAGAGGCTAACCCTTCAAGTAACTTGAAGGGCAAGAGGAGATGTAATCCATGAAACCGACTGCGCGCATGCTGACGATCGGCGCCCTGGCGAAAGCCGCCGGCGTCTCCGCCCCGACGATCCGCTATTACGAAGAAGTCGGCCTGCTGCCGAAGGCAACGCGCAGCGCGGCCGGGCAGCGGCTCTATGACAACACAGACGTTGACCGCCTGACCTTCATTCGCCGGTCGCGCGATTTCGGATTTTCCGTCGATCAGGTCCAACAGCTTGTGGACCTCTCGATCAGCGCCGACCGCGACTGTTTCGAGGTGCGCGATATGGCGGCGGCGCATCTTGACGAGGTGCGTGCGAGGCTCAAGGAACTGCGCGCCCTGGAACGAAATCTGACTGGCTTCGTGAAGCAGTGCGCGTCGGTATGCGCGGGCGGCTCCGGCCGCGACTGTGTCGTGTTCAAGGATATGTCGAAGCCCGGAACGGACATTCGCCGATAGCCCGCTATTCCGGCAACGCGAAGGCCATCACATAATCGCCCAGCGTCGTCGTCGAGGTCGAATGACCGCCGGCCGCGATGACGACATATTGCCGGCCTTCCCATTCATAAGTCATCGGCGTCGCCTGACCGCCGGCCGGCAGCCGGCCTTTCCAGATTTCCTCGCCGGTGCCCGCATTGAAGGCGCGGAGATAATTGTCCATCGCCGCGCCGATGAAGACAACGCCACCGGCGGTGACGACAGGCCCGCCGAAATTGGGCGTGCCGATTTTCCACGGCAGCGGGAACGGCGCGAGGTCGCGCACCGTGCCGAGCACGCTCTCCCATACGATCGTGCCGTCATTGAGGTCGATCGCATGCAGCATGCCGAAGGGCGGCTTGTTGCAGGGCAGGCTGAGCGGCGAGAGAAGCAGGTCGCGCTTCATGCCCCATGCCGTTCCTTCCTGCGGCGAGATTTCCTTCTTCGGTTCCGCGGCCTTTGCCGCCGCGAAATCCGCGCGCGGGATCAGCGTGACGATGTGGGCCGCGCGGCTGGTGTTGATGTACATGATCTGGCTTGCCGGGTCGAAGGCCATGCCGCCCCAGTTGGCGCCGCCGCCGGTGAAGGGAAAGAGGATCGTCCCCTGTTCCGACGGGGGCGTGTAAAGCCCCTCCGAGCGCGCCGCCCGGATCATGTCGCGGCAGGCGATGCGGTCGACAAAGGTGATGCCCCAGGCATCGTCCGGCGTCAGGTGTTGCGGCACCAGCGGCGGCGGCGCGACCGGGAAAGGCTGCGTCGGCGACAATACTTCGCCGAGTACGCCGCCCTGCGGCACCGGCCGTTCTTCGATCTCGAACACCGGCTCGCCGGTGTCGCGGTCGAAGACAAAAACGAAACCCTGTTTCGTCACCTGCACAACGGCATCGAGCGGCTTGCCGTCGCGCTGCAAGGTCACGAGGCTCGGCTGCGCCGGCAAGTCGTAGTCCCAGACATCGTGATGCACGGTCTGGAAATGCCAGCGGACCGCGCCCGTCTCGGCTTCGAGCGCAACGACGGAGTTCGCATAGCGGTTATCGCCAATCCGCTCGCCACCAAAGAAATCCGGCGAGGGCGAGGATGTCGGCAGGAAAAAAAGGCCGCGCGCTTCGTCGGCCGACATCGGCGCCCAGACATTGGCGTGGCCGGTGCGTTCTGCCGAACCATGCTGCCAGTCGCCGGGGAAATCTTCCGCGCCGCGCGTGACGGGATTGAAGTCCCAGAGCGCCGCACCCGTGCGCGCGTCATAGGCGCGCACCGTGCCGCGCGGCGCATCGGCGCGCCGGTTGTCGCTAATCGCCGAGCCGATGATGACGACGCCACGCGCCACGGCGGGCGGCGAGGTGATGTGGAACTCACCGGGCCCGAAGAGCTCCATGCCGGGATCGATCTGCACCTGTCCGTCCGCACCAAAGCCGAGACAGGGCTGACCTGTCGACACATCAAGCGCGATGAGACGCGAGTCGACCGTGCCCATGAAAAGCCGCGTCGCACAGAGATCGCCGGGCGCCGCCTCTGCATCCGTCCATTGCGTGACGCCGCGGCAGACGAACTGGTTGGCCGGCCGGTAGCCGCCTTCAACCTTTGGATCGTAGCGCCACTTCTCGGCTCCCGTGCCCGGATCGAGGGCAACGACCTCGTTGAACGGCGAGCAGAAGATCAGCGATCCGGCGACGAGGAT
>JAHBYM010000025.1 GCA_019635975.1 Parvibaculum sp.
TCGCGCCCCTACGACAAGGACCGCGACGGCTTCGTGATGGGCGAGGGAGCCGGCGTCGTGGTGCTGGAAGAATATGAACACGCCAAGGCGCGCGGCGCGAAAATCTATGCCGAGATAGCAGGCTACGGCCTCTCCGGCGACGCCTATCACATCACGGCGCCGCCCGAGGATGGCGACGGCGGTTTCCGTTCGATGCAGGCCGCACTGAAGCGCGCCGGCATTTCGCCCTCCGACATCGACTACATCAACGCGCATGGCACCTCGACCATGGCCGACACAATCGAGCTCGGCGCCGTCACGCGCATGCTCGGCAACGCCGTCAGCACGGCGTCGATGTCGTCGACCAAGTCGTCCATCGGTCATCTGCTCGGTGCGGCCGGCGCGGTGGAAGCGATCTTCTGCATGCTCGCCATTCGCGACGGCATCCTTCCACCGACGCTCAACCTCGAAAACCCCTCTGTTGAGTCCGAGATCGATCTCGTGCCCCTCAAGGCCCGCGAGAAAGAGATCAACTACGCGCTCAGCAACTCCTTCGGCTTTGGCGGCACGAACGCCTCGCTGGTGGTGAAGAAGGTCGACGGTTGACGGAGCCGGGCGATACGCCTGAAACACCAGCCGCATCCGCCGATGCGGCGTCGCCGGCCCGGCGGCGCCTTTTCCGTTATCTCCTGATTGTTCTCATCGCATTGCCCTCGCTGGCGGCATTGGCGGCAGGCGGTCTTTTCCTCTACGGTAAGCATCGTTTCGAAGCGGCCGGCCCGCATTCCGAACCGCGCGTGGTCATGCTGTCGCCCGGCATGGGCGTTCGCACGATTGCCAGCCGGCTCGACGAGGCCGGCGTCATTTCCGATCGTCGGATTTTTCTGGCGGGCGTTCGCTTCGCCGGCGCCGATGCCACATTGAAGGCCGGCGAATACGAAATCCCGGCTCATGCCAGCATGGCCGCGATTGTCGGCATACTGCGCGAGGGCCGGTCGATCCTTCATCGCATCACAATCCCCGAGGGGCGCACCAGCGAACAGGTCATGCTGATCGTCGCGACCGATCCGGTGCTCGAAGGCGATCTGCCGCCGACACCGCCCGAAGGTTCGTTGCTGCCGGAGACCTACAGTTTCACGCGCGGCACCACGCGCGCCGAAATGGTCGGCCTGATGCAAAAGGCCGCGAGCGATCTGATGAAGGAACTCTGGCCGGCGCGCGCCGAGGGCCTGCCGGTGAAAACGCCGGAAGAGGCGATCATTCTGGCATCTATCGTCGAGAAGGAAACCGGCGTCGCTTCGGAGCGCCCCCGCGTCGCGGCGGTATTCATCAACCGCCTGCGCAAACCGATGCGTCTGCAATCCGACCCAACCATCATCTACGGTCTGGTCGGGGGGCAGGGCGCCTTGGGCCGCCCGATCCGCCGCAGCGAAATCGACAGGCCGACGCCCTACAACACCTACCAGATCGACGGCCTGCCGCCGACGCCGATCGCCAATCCGGGGCGGGCCTCGATAGAGGCCGTGTTGAACCCTCCCGAAACGGATGAATACTACTTCGTGGCCGACGGCACCGGCGGCCATGCCTTCTCCCGGACGCTGGCCGAACATCTGCGCCGCGTCCAGGACTGGCGCCGGATCGAGCGCGAAAGAGCGCGGGGAACGGCCGAAAAAGAAGCAAATTGATGGCGACCGATAGGCCGAATTGCGGGCGGCGCCTGCTATAGTCGGTCCCGCAACGAGTAACGATTCCCTGCAAGGAGGCCCGATGCCGCTGACCAGCATGACAGGCTTTGCCCGCGTCGAGGGCGAAGCGGGCCTTGCACGCTGGCATTGGGAATTGCGGAGCGTCAATGGCAAGGGGCTCGACGTCCGCTTCCGCCTGCCGCCGGGGATCGATGCGATCGAACCGAAACTGCGGACCGAACTTGCAAGGCACCTGAAGCGTGGCAATTGCCAGGCGAGCCTCACCGTCGACCGCTCCGCCGCGCCGGCGCCGCTGCGCGTCAACACAGAGGCGTTGCGGGTTGTGCTGGACGCCATCGCCGAGCTACGTCGTGACATCGAGATGAAACCGCCGCAGCCTGAAGGCATTCTGGCCTTGAGAGGCGTTCTCGAAAGCGCCGATGTCGTCGAGGAAAGCGACGAAGTGCGCCAGGCATTCGAAAATGCGGTGGTCGCGTCGTTCGGCGAAGCCGCGGCGGCGCTCGCCCGCGCCCGCACCGAGGAAGGGGCGAAGCTCGAAGCCATGCTTGGCGCTCATGTCGACGAAATCGAACGGTTGACGCAGGCTGCGGCTGCCTCTCCGGCCGCGACGGCAGACGCAATGCGCAACCGTCTCGCCACGCAGATCGCCGAACTCCTTGGCGCTTCGTCCTCGCTTTCCGAAGAACGGCTGGCGCAGGAGGCGGCGTTACTGGCCACCAAGGCCGATGTGCGCGAGGAGATCGACCGCCTCAATGCCCACATCGCGCAGGCACGTGAAATTTTTGCAGGTGCCGAGCCCGCCGGCCGCCGTCTTGACTTTCTGACGCAGGAGTTCAACCGCGAAGCCAACACACTTTGCTCGAAGGCGGCCGATATCGGTCTCACCCGCATCGGCCTTGAACTCAAAACCGCCATCGACCAGCTTCGCGAACAGGTTCAGAATGTGGAATGACGGGCCCGAAATGACCGAGATCGACATTCATCGCCGCGGCCTGATGCTGGTTCTGTCTTCGCCCTCCGGCGCCGGCAAGACAACGCTCTCGCGCCGTCTTCTCGACAGCGATCCCGAAATCGACATGTCCGTTTCCGCCACCACGCGCAAGCCGCGGCCGGGCGAGGTGAACGGGAAGGACTACTTTTTCCTGAGCACCGAAGATTTCGGCATCATGCGCAACAAGGGCGAGTTTCTCGAAAGCGCCAAGGTCTTCGGCAACTACTACGGTACGCCGCGCAAGCCGGTGGAGGATGCGTTGGCCAGGGGCCGCGACGTTCTGTTCGACATCGACTGGCAGGGGACGCAGCAACTCGATGAAAGCGCGCCGGAAGATCTGGTCAAGGTTTTCATTCTGCCGCCCTCGGCGCAGGAACTCGAAAAGCGCCTGGAGCGCCGCGCTCAGGATACGTCGGACGTCGTTGCGGCCCGCATGGAAAAAGCATCGGACGAAATCAGTCACTATCAGGAATACGAATACATTGTCGTCAACGACGACGTGGACCGCGCCTTTGCCGCATTGCAGGCAATCCTGCGTGCCGAGCGTTTGAAGCGCCGCCGGCTGACGGGTCTGTCCAATTTCGTCAAGCAGCTTCGCGAGGCGCTTTGAGCGGCGCCGGGGGGAACGAATGACCAAGGTTGTAATACTGGCGGGCGGTCTCGGTACACGCATCTCGGAAGAGAGCCAGTTGCGCCCCAAGCCGATGATCGAAATCGGTGGACGGCCGATCCTTTGGCACATCATGAAAATCTACACCCATTTTGGATTCAACGATTTCGTGATCTGCGTCGGCTATCGCGGCTACATGATCAAGGAATACTTCGCGAACTACGTGCTGCATTCGTCCGATGTGACGATCGACGCGGCGACCGGACAAATCGAATTTCATCAGAAGGCCCGCGAGCCTTGGCGCGTTACGCTGGTCGACACAGGTGCCGACACGATGACCGGCGGCCGCGTCAAACGCGTGCGCGACTATCTCGATCCCGGCAAGACATTTTTCATGACCTATGGCGACGGCGTCGCCGATGTCGATGTCGCTAAACTTCTCGCCTTCCACCAATCTCACGGCAAGTCGGCGACGCTGACCAGTGTTGTGCCGCCCGGCCGCTATGGCGCGCTGGAAATTGACGGAGATGTGGTGCGACGCTTCATCGAAAAGCCGCCGGGCGACAATGCCTGGATCAACGGCGGATTCTTCGCGCTCGAAACTTCGGTTCTAGACCGGATCGCCGCCGATGAAACCCCCTTCGAGGGCGATCCGTTGATGGGCCTCGCACGCGACGGCGAGCTGATGGCCTTCCGGCACAATGGATTCTGGCAACCGATGGATACGTTGCGCGAGAAGAACCATCTGGAGGAACTTTGGGCGTCCCGTCGGGCGCCCTGGAAGGTCTGGAGGGATTAGGTTTGCCGATCGACGGTCTCGACGCAAGCTTCTGGCGCGGCAGGCGCGTACTGTTGACCGGCCATACCGGTTTCAAGGGCGCATGGGCAGCGCTCTGGTTGTCGCGTCTCGGCGCCGAGGTGACGGGCCTTGCGCTTGCGCCCGATACCGAACCTAATCTGTTCGCGCTCGCCTCGGTCGAGGAGTACCTGACGAGCCATATCGTCGACCTGCGCGATCGCGACGCGCTACACGCCGCCATTCGTGGTGCGGACCCGCACATCGTCATCCACATGGCGGCCCAGCCGCTTGTCCGCCGCTCCTATACCGAACCCGTCGAGACGTTCGCCGCCAACGTCATGGGCACCGTTCACTTGCTCGACGCGCTGCGCGATGCATCGGCGTTGCGGACAATACTGGTGGTGACGACCGATAAGGTCTACGAAAACGCCGAGCAAGGCGTTTCCTTCGTCGAGGACGCCCCCCTTGGCGGCCACGATCCCTATTCGGCATCGAAAGCGGCAACTGAAATTGTCGTATCGAGCTATGCGCGCTCGTATTTTGTCGAAAGAGGTGTTCGGGTGGCGACAGCACGCGGTGGCAACGTCATTGGTGGCGGCGACTTTTCCGAAGACCGGCTGGTGCCGGACATCTGGCGAGCGCTTCACGCCGGCAGGCCGCCGGTGTTGCGCAATCCGGCGGCGGCGAGGCCCTGGCAGCACGTGCTCGATTGTCTGAGCGGCTATTTCGCTTTCGCCCGTGGTTTGACGGATGATTTGCCGCTTCCCGCCGCTCTGAACTTCGGACCGGCCCCCGATGCGCCGAGGGTCACGGTCGCCGCGCTGGCTGAGGCCGTTCAGGCCGCGTTCGGCGTTGCCTCGAACTGGAAGCCCGCCAACATGAAGGGTCCGCATGAAATGGCGACGCTCGAAATCGATTCGAGCCGCGCCCGCACTGTCCTCGGTTGGCGCGACCGGCTGCCCGGATCCGCCAGCGTCGAATGGCTGGCGGACTGGTATCGTGCCCTCAACCATGACGAAGACATGCAGGCTTTCACCCTGTCCCAGATCGCCGATTATGAGGACAGGTACAAGAAGGACTTCGGCGCATGACTGATCGTTTCGTCGTTTCGTCGACGCCGCTTTCCGGTGTCAAGAGCATCCGCCGCAACCGCGTCGGCGACGCGCGCGGCTGGCTCGAGCGCCTCTTCTGCAGGGACGATTTGGCCTTCGCCGGCTGGATCTGGGACATCGCCCAGATCAACCGCACGCTGACCCTCCGCAAGGATACGGTTCGCGGTATGCATTTCCAGACCGCGCCCTATGAAGAAGCGAAGCTCATCACCTGCCTCAAGGGCAAGGTGTTTGACGTGGCCGTCGATCTGCGCCCGACCTCGTCGACCTACCGCCACTGGCACGGAGAAATCCTGTCGGACGCCAACGATACGACCCTGTTGATTCCGCCGGGGTTCGCGCATGGCTTTCAGGCCCTGTCCGACAATGTCGAAATGTTGTATTTCCACTCGGCGCCCTATGCTGCTGCCTATGAAGGCGGCGTACGGGCGGACGACCCGGCGCTTGCGATCCGATGGCCGCACGAAATTGCCGAAATATCGGACAGGGACAGGAGCTTTCCCCTGCTGGATGAGCTGGACGAGGATAGCGGCCAATGAGGTGCCGGCATTGTGGAACGCTGCTTGAACTGCCGTTTATCGACCTTGGTTCGGCGCCACCTTCGAATTCCTATTTGACCGAGGCGGCGCTTAACGGCCCCGAAACATGGTACCCGCTCCGCACGCTCGTCTGCACGTCTTGCTGGCTGGTGCAGACCGAAGACCACGCGGGGCGCGAGGAATTTTTTTCCGAGGACTACGCCTATTTCAGCTCGACCTCGACAAGCTGGCTCGCGCATGCAAAGGCCTATGTCGAGGCAATGGCCGATCGCTTCGATCTGACACCGGAAAGCATGGTGGTCGAAGTAGCGGCCAACGACGGATATCTGCTGCAGTACGTGAAGGCATGCGGCATCCCGTGCTACGGGATTGAGCCGACCGCAAGCACAGCGGCAGCGGCGCGCGCCAAGGGCATTGAAATCGACGAACGTTTCTTCGGTGTCGAGCTCGCCCGCGAACTCGCGGTAGCTGGCAGGCGCGCCGATCTGACGGCGGCCAACAACGTCCTCGCCCATGTGCCCGACATTAACGACTTCGTCTCCGGCTTCGCCGCGCTTCTCAATCCTGCCGGTGTCGCGACTTTCGAGTTTCCGCATCTGTTGCGGCTGGTGCAGGAAAATCAGTTCGATACCATCTATCATGAGCATTATTCTTACCTGTCGCTGACCGCCGTCTCGCGCATATTCGCGGCAAATGGCCTTCGCTGCTTCGATGTCGAGGAATTGCCGACGCATGGCGGTAGTCTGCGTATCTATGCCGATCGTGCTGATACAGGCGCCCATGAAATCTCGCCGCGCGTTGCCGCGCTTCTCGCGCGTGAGGGCGATGCCGGCATGGCCGAAGTCGCCTTCTACAGCGGCTTCCAGCCCCGCGCTGAGAAAGTGAAGGACGATCTGCTCGCCTTCCTGATCGACGCAAAGCGCAAGGGGCTCAGGATCGGTGCCTATGGCGCGGCAGCGAAGGGCAATACGCTGATGAATTTTGCCGGCATCCGTCCCGATCTCGTGCCCTATGTGGTCGACCGGGCCGAGGCAAAACAGGGCAAGTTCATGCCCGGAAGCCGCATCCCGATTGTCGGCGAAGCGCACCTGAAATCCGATCGTCCGGACATCGTCCTGATACTGCCATGGAACATCAAGACCGAAGTGGTGAATCAGCTCGGCTATGCGCGCGATTGGGGCGCCCGCTTCGCAACGGCGGTGCCGGAATTAACCGTCGTGTGAAACTGCGGGCTCGCCGCCCGCCAGGCCAGTTGGTGGCATAGCGTTTGGCAGGTATGATCCCGCAAAGACTGAGAAGGAAGCGTTATGACCGTCAAGGACGACCGGCAGGAATTCGAGCGGCACAGGGCCAGTCAGTCCGTCGAGCTGGGCAAGGACAAGGCGGCATTCGATCGTGCGCTTGACACCGTGCTCGACCTCGACCGCTACGACTATGCCTATCTGTGGACATGGATGGGCGTGCCGATCATCCAAATGCCCGCCGATGTGATGGCGACGCAAGAAGTCATCTGGACGACGAAACCCGATATCATCATCGAGACGGGCGTCGCGCGTGGCGGTTCGGTACTGTTTATGGCGTCCCTTCTCGAAATCATCGGCAAGGGCCACGTCATCGGCGTCGATATCGATATTCGCGCGCATAACCGCGACTCCATCGAGAAGAACCCGATGTCGAAACGCATCACCCTCATCGAAGGCTCCTCTATTTCCGACGAAATGCTTGCGACGGTGAAGTCGTACATCCCGAATGGCGCGTCTGTGATGGTCGTGCTCGATTCCGATCATTCGCGTGAACACGTATTGGCCGAACTCCGCGCCTACGGCCCTTTGGTGACGAAGGGTTGCTATATGATCGTCGCCGACACGGTGATCGGTCATGTAGACGAAGACAGGACGCCTAAAAAACGGTCGAAAATCTGGTTCAAGGGAGACGAGCCGCTGTCGGCCACGATGGACTACCTCGCGGAGACGGACCGGTTCGAGGTGGACCCGGTCATCAACGGTAAACTGGTACTGTCCTCGTCGCCGGGCGGTTATCTGCAATGCATAAAGGATTGATGTACGCCACAAGGGTGCATCGCGTGGGGAAAAAATGAGTCGCAAATCCGTCACTGACAGGATGCGGGAGCATCACACCAGGGTTTTCGAAACCCACGGTCTCACGCCAAAGGGTGTCGACTGGGGCGAGAGGGAAGGCGACGCGATACTGCGTTACGACAACATGCTGGCGGTAGTGCGCCCGGATGCGGGCAGGGTGCGTCTGCTCGATGTTGGTTGCGGCTACGGCAGCCTTCTCGACCGCATTGTCGTGCGCGGTCTCGATATCGAGTATGTCGGGATCGATATCGTCAACGACATGATCGTGGAAGCGCGAAAGCGTCATCCGTCCGTCAGGTTCGAATGTGTCGATATTTTCGAGGCCGAGAACCTCGGCACCTTCGACTATGTCGTATGCAACGGTGTGCTCACACAGATGCTCGACATCCCCATCGGCGAGATGGATGCCTTCGCACGGAGTCTGATCCGGCGGATGTACGAACATTGTAGCGAAGGTGTCGCCTTCAACATGATGTCGAACCGAGTCAATTTCATGGTCGGAAACCTGTTCTACAAGAGCCCCGCGGAGGTTCTCAACTGGTGCATGACAGAGGTGACTCCCAACATCCGCCTCGACCATGCCTATCCCTTGTACGAATTCATGGTCTACCTCTATCGCAAGGGCGTGCAGAGATAGGCCGCTTATGAGCATCGAAGCGAGCAACAGTCCTGTACGTATTGTCGTTTCGCAACCCATGTACTTCCCGTGGGTCGGGATACTCGAACAAATACGTCTCGCCGACATATTCGTTCACTATGACGATGTTCAGTTCGCGCGTGGATTTTTCAACCGGGTCCAGATCAAGACGTCAAACGGCACACCGTGGATCACGGTGCCGACCGCCGGGAAGAGCCGCGACCTGCGCATCGACGAGACAAGGCTCGACGAAAGCGCTGACTGGCGGGCGCAACATCGCGCCGTCCTCGCGCACAGTTATGCAAAGGCGCCGTTCAGAGACGAGATGCTCGCGCTGGTCGACAGCGTCTTCGCCGCACCGGCCGAAACGTTGGCGGATGTCGGCCGGGCATCGGTCATGGCTCTCGCGGACTATTTCGGTCTTGCCGAAGGCCGGAGATTCCTGTCCTCGAGTGAGCTTGGCATCGGCGGCAGTGGCAGCCGGAGATTGTTCGATATCGTTCAGGCGCTCGGCGGTGCCGTCTACGTCACCGGCCATGGCGCACGGCGCTACCTCGACCACGAGCTGTTTGAACGCGCCGGGATAGCGGTTGAATATATGAACTATGAAAAGCGGACCTATCCGCAGCTGTATGGCGAGTTCACGCCATTCGTTACCAGCCTGGATCTCGTGGCAAATTGCGGTCGCAAAGGGCGTGACGTCATTGCATCGGGCACAGTCGGCTGGCGGGATTTTGAAGTCGACGTCTAGCTTGCCGGGTGCGACGGCCCGAAGGCCAACTCCCGCAGATAGCGCCGCGCGATCTTTCGCAAGCCGTAGCAACGATCGCTGACATGGCGACGTATCAGGAAATAGAGACGCACGCGCTCCAGGGCCGTCCAGTTGCGCTCGGCGGCAAGAGCCCGGCAGCGTCGCAAGTAGCTGCGCCGTAACTCGATCATGTCCCTTACGGCGGGCCGCGTTCGTACAGGGCGGTATCGCGTCATCTGGGTAAAGCTTGTCTTATCCGTCGTGGAGATGGCTTCATCCAGAATAAGCGGAAATAGCGTCAGGTGATCGGCGGCCCAAGCATGGGGATAGGCGTTCCAGGCGCCGTGGAACTCTCGCCTCAGTGTGTCGGTGTGCCATAGCCCGTAGAACCAGCTCACGTGCAAACCGAAGATCGTCTTGCGTATGCGTGTCAGCCGGTCCTTGCCGCCTCGTTCGGGGAGCGGGAAGAAGCGTGGTGGCACGCTGTTGTCCTCGGCGATGTTCCATATCGGCGCCGCCGCCAGTCTTGTGTGCGGGTTCTCCTGGAAAAGCCGGTAGAGTTCTTCGATGAAATTCGGTTCGCTGAAGTCGTCGTCCGCGCGCCAGAGAAAGTAGTCGCTTTTCGCGGCTTCCATCACGTCGATGAAATTGGCGGCCACGCCGCGGTTTTCGCTCTGTCGGTAATATTTGAAGCGCGGGTCGGCTTTTGCAAAACGAGCGGCGATCGTCGGCGTTTCGTCTGTCGACGCATTGTCGTAAATGAGAACCTCGATGTCCTTGAATGTCTGTGTGCGCAGGCATTCGAGACACCGCTCCAGATGGTGCGCTCCGTTGTAGACCGGCACACCAACAGTCACCGTCGCCACGTATCAACCCCCATGCCGGAATGCATCGTCTTTCTACGCTCCGGCGATAATTTCCTTCAATGCACCACAGACGATACTCACCGCCTCTTCGTCGACATGATACCCGGAAGGTAGGTTGATGCCATATTGTGCAATTTCCGCGCCCACAGGATGTCTTGGCATATGCGCTGACGATTGTGGATAGCCGGCGAAGGCGGGCAGGCTCGACAAGGGCGAGAAAAACGGCCGGGTGTCGATCTTTCGTTTGGCGAAGGCGTCCATGACGGCGAATTTGTCCAGCCCGAGCGACGGATCGAGCACAACGGTGACCATCCAGTAGGAATTTACGGTGCCTGGCGGTTCCGCATTCAGCGTGATGCCGTTCACGCCCTCAAGTGCGTTCCTGTACCACGAGAATATTTCGCGCTTCCTCGCAATCAATTCTTCGACACGCTCGATTTGCGCCAAGCCGAATGCCGCCTGAAAGGCGCTCATCTTGTACTTGAAGCCGACTTCGGTGTTTAGAAACAGCTTGTCGCCCGGTGGCCGTCCGTGGTCGCGCAACGTCATCACGCGCGTATGCAGGCGGTCATCGTCGGTGACGAGCATTCCGCCTTCGCCCGTTGTCACGGTTTTGGAGCCGTGAAACGAAAAGACGCCGGTGTCGCCGAGCGCCCCGGCTTTGCGCCCCGCATATTCGGACCCTAGTGACTCGGCGGCGTCTTCGATGAGAAGGAGCCCATGGGCATCTGCGATCCGCCGCAGTTCGGCCCAGTCCGCCATCGATCCGTAGAGGTCGACGCCGACAATCGCCTTTGTTCGCTCGGTAATTGCTGCTTTGACCGAGGCCGGGTCGATGCACCATGTGTCGCGCTTGATGTCGGCGAATACCGGCGTCGCGCCGACATAGATCACAGGCGCAACCGACGCGATCCATGTGACGTCCGGTACGATCACTTCATCGCCCGGGCCTACACCGCCCGCCGCGAGCGAAAGATGGATCGCCGCGGTGCAATGGGGAAGGGAAACGGCGTGCTTCACACCGATGTATTCGGCAAATGTTTTCTCGAAGCGCGCATTGAAGACATAATGATCCTTGAACCAGGCAGTACGAGCTGCCTCGGTCACATACTGGATTTCCCGTTCCGTGACCCACGGGCCGGCGACCGCAATCGGTTCCTTGGCAACTATCACGATGAGCGCCCCCAAGCCCTCTTTGTCATCGGGTGATACCTATCCGCGAAAAGTCGATGTCGGGATAGAAGTTGGCATACCGATCGATCGTTTCCACGTTCTCGGCCATCAGCGATTTGCCGCGTCCCGATCCGCCGACATTCAGCCGGTCGGCGGCCGGATCTCCACCTTGGATCGACTTCGCAATTGTTTTGCGATCAAGGTTGCTCCCGCTGTGCCGGAGAATTCTTTCGACAGTGCTTGCCTTGTCCCCGACCATCTCCTCATAGGTAACCCAAAGCGCCTCCGGACATTCGGTCCATGACGCGAAAAAGTGAATATACCATGGGACCGCAAGCGCCACGATAAGCGTTTCCAGCTCCGGATCGGGCAGGTACTTGTGATCCTCGGTAAAGAAGGCAGTCGGCGAGTATACGGATTCGTGCCGCAAATGATCGCGGATGCTTGCGACGCAATCGAAGATGTTTCGCACGAGAACGACCGGCGTCAGTGAGAATGTCCGCATGACGTCGGCAGTGTTGTCGTTGTATTTGACGTGGTGCTGGGCGACGAAGTTGTGGCGCTGCTTGCGCAGTGTGAGGTTGGGGTCGATTTCCTGCTCGGTCCGCCCGAAGTGCCGCACGAGGCTCGTCTTGCGAAATCCCGGCACGCGGCCGATAGCGTTGGAAAGGAACGTCGACCCGCTCTTGGGCATGCAGGCGAGAAGTATCTGATGACGCTTCAGGTGACGAAAAAGAGCTTGATAGGCGATGAAGTCTATCTGGCTTCGCAGTATCTGGCGTCCGAGCCCCGTCAATTCCAGTTAACTCCTGAATACGCGCGGCGAACCGATCCTGCGCACCGGCAACGCTGGCAAGCCGTTCGTCCGTGACATTCACAGCCCGGAATGCCGGAACGGCCGCATTCCGTCGTATTTCCGTCTTCCGGGCAAGTGCAAATTTGCCCGGCACGTAAATGCAACGCCCCTGAGAGCATTTCATCTGACGTATTGGATTATGCAAAATTTACTATGCTGATCGGCTCACGGCTTCAACACCACGCGCCCCATCACGCTGCCTTTGCGCAAATCGTCAAGGGCCTGTGAGCCCTGGCCAAGCGGACGTTCGCTGACCGGGATAGGGTCGATCTTCCCGGCCTTCACCAGATCCATCATCTCATGCGTCTCGCCGAGCGAGCCGACATAAGATCCGCCGATCGTCAGGGCGCGCATCGGGAACATCGGGATCGGCATCGAGAAGCCGCCGCCGAACAGCCCGACGATCACCACTTGTCCGCCCTTGCGCACGATGCTGGTCGCGAATTTGAGCGATGCTTCCGATCCGACAAAGTCGACCGCCGCGGGTACGCCGCCATTCGTGTCTGCCAGTACCTTCTTGATCGCTTCGGGGTCCTTCGGATTGTAGACCTCTTGCGCGCCGGCGCCTTTGGCGGCCTGCAGCTTGCTGTCGTCGACATCGGCGCCGAGCGGCGCTGCGGGGAACATTGCCTTGGCGAATTGCAAGCCCATCATGCCGACGCCACCGAGACCGACCACCATCACGCGTTCCTCGGCGCTGATCTCGCCGAGCTTCTTCATCGCGCCATAGGCCGTGAGCCCCGAGCACATATAGGTCGCGGCCAACCCGTCCGCGACGCCCGTGTAGTCGATCAGATAGCGCGGATGCGGCACGATCACATGGGTCGCGTAGCCGCCCGCGACATGGATGCCGAGATTGCGCGGCTTGTTGCAGAGGTGCTCGTCGCCGCGCTTGCAGGTGGGGCATTCGCCGCAGCCGATCCACGGATAGGCCACGCGATGCGCGCCGATTTCGACACCTTGGGCGTCCGGCCCGAAGGCCACCACCTCACCCTCGATCTCATGCCCGAGCGTGAACGGCAGTTGCCGCCCGCCGCGGACATCGAGCTTGTTGCCGCCGCCCATATCGAAATAGCCGTCATGGATATGCACATCCGAATGGCAGACACCGCAATGTGTCACCTTCAGCAGCACTTCCGAGCCTTGCGGTTTCGGCGTTTCGCTCTCGACGATTTTCAGCGCCTGGCCATAGTCGACAATGGCTTCGGATTTCATGTGTGGGCTCCTCGAAGTTTGACGCGGGGCGGAAATCAGAACCGCCTGTTTGGCCGCCAATGTGGCATGCGGCGGCGGCGGTCACAACCTTCGTGGGGTTCATCGTCCCGCCGTGTAGGCGCGCGCCAGCGCACAGAACTGCTCGACGGTCAGCTCCTCGGCACGTTGCGTCGGCGACGCGCCCGCGGCTTCTATCATCGCCGCCGGATCGCGCCCGAGCGACTTCAGGCTGGCACGCAGCATCTTCCGCCGTTGGCCGAAAGCAGCGGCAACCACGGTTTCAAGCGCCCGCGGATCGGCGGTCGCAAGCGGCGTCTCGCGCGGCACCAGCTCGACGACGGATGACATAACGGCAGGCGGCGGCGTGAAAGCCCGCCGGTCGACATCGAACAGAATGCGAGGGCTTGTCCGCCATTGCGCCAGAACAGCAAGCCGCCCATAGGCTTTTCCGCCTGGCGCGGCGACGATCCGCTCTGCCACCTCGCGCTGGAACATCAGCGTCAGGCTCGAAAACCACGGCGGCCAGGGTTCGGTCTGCAGCCAGCCGACCAGTAGCGGCGTCGCGATGTTGTAGGGCAGGTTTGCGACAATGCGAGTGGGTCGAGCGGCAAGCGCCGCCATATCCGTTTTCAGAGCATCGCCTTCCACAATGGTCAGGCGCCCCGGATAGGCTGCGGCAATCTCCTCCAGCGCTGCGATGCAGCGTGTGTCGCGCTCGACGGCGATGACGCGCCGCGCGCCATTGTCGAGCAGCGCCCGCGTCAGCCCGCCCGGTCCGGGGCCGATCTCGACGACGTCATACCCTTCAAGCGCGCCGGCCGCTCGCGCGATGCGGCCGGTCAGGTTGAGGTCGAGCAAAAAGTTCTGGCCGAGTGCCTTGCGGGCGGCGAGCCCGTGGCGGGCAATCACCTCGCGGAGTGGCGGCAGCGCGCCGCTCATGCACGCGCCCGGCTGCGTGCCATCTCGCCGGCCACCCCAATCGCCGCCACGAGGCTGCCCGGATGCGCCGTCCCCCGCCCGGCGATGTCGAGCGCCGTGCCATGATCGGGCGATGTCCGCACGATGGGCAACCCCAGCGTCGTGTTGACGCCGTGCTCGAAATCGATCGTCTTCAGCGGGATCAGCGCCTGATCGTGATACATGCACAGCACGGCGTCGTAGCGCGCCCGAGCGGCCGCATGAAACAGCGTGTCGGCAGGCGCCGGACCCCATATCTCGATATCAGGCACAGCAGCCCGAATAGAGTCGATCGCGGGCGCAATGATGTCGATTTCCTCGCGCCCCAGATGTCCCTCTTCGCCCGCATGCGGGTTAAGCGCCGCCACCGCGATCCGTGGCCGCGCGATGCCGAAATCATCGCGCAGTGCCCGCGCCAGGATGATGCCTTGTTCGGCCACGATGGTAACCGACAACGCCGTCGTCGCATCCCGAAGCGACAGGTGGATGGTCGCCGGAACGACGCGCAGGCTCGGACAGGAAAGCATCATCGCAACCCGCGACCCGCCCGCGCGCGCCGCCAGATATTCCGTATGGCCCGGCACGTCGAGGCCGGCTTCGTAGAGCACACGCTTGTGGATGGGGTTGGTCACCATACCGCTCGCCACGCCGCTCATCGCCAGATCGCAAGCCATGTCGATGGCGGCCAGCACGGCCCGCGCATTGGCGGGCGCGAGCCGCCCTGGCTCGGCCGGCTCCGCCAGCGGCACGGACATCACAGGCAATGCGCGGTGAAAAACCTGTGCGGCCTCGTCAGCGGTCGCGATCTCCTCGACGGGCGCGCCGAGTGTCCGATAGAGCGCCGGATCGCCGGTGACGAAGAAACAGGGCAGCGCCGCCGCATCCCGCCCAAGCCAGGCCTTGAGTGTGATCTCGGGCCCAATGCCAGCGGGCTCGCCCATGGTCAGTGCGAGGGGCCGGACGCCGTTGGAGGTTGCAACGTGCGTCATGGCTGGCGGCACCTCTTAGGGTTTCGGCCCGTTCTCAGCGGTATACGACGACTGCGTCGCGGCGCAGGTCACGCAAGTGGCGGCGACCCATCATCGACAGTTGTTGTTCGTAAAGCGTATCGTCGATCTGTTCACGCGTCGGCATTTCGCCTTGTGCCGGCCTGTGCGCGCAGACGACAAGCATCTCGACGCCGCGTTCGCTGCGGATCGGCTCGGTTACGCCGCCCACCGGCACGCGTGCCACAGCCTGCCTGACACGCGGCTCCAGTTGTCCGGCAATCACCTGTTGCGGCGGCGAGGAGGTGCCGCTCAGATATTTGCGAATCTGCCCGGCCGCCACTTCGCACGACGTCACCTGCGAACGAAATTCCTGAGCCTCGCGCGCGCGCCGGTTGACGGCGGCGGCTTCGGCGTCCGGCGTCAGCGGCAGCAGCACCTGCATCAGCGAATACTGGTCGCGCATCGGGTCAGCACCGGTGCCCGTTTGCATGGCGCGGACCTCTATGATGTAAAATCCGTTCACGGTACGGATCGGATCCGAGATCATGCCGGTCTGCATGTTGGTCACGACGTCGCCGACACCGTCGGGAAGCTGGCTTGCATGCACCCATCCGATATCGCCGCCATTGGCGGCGGAAGCCGACTGGCTGAATTGCCGCGCGACCGCTTCGAAAGGCGCCCCCTCGCGCATCTGTTCGACAAGGCGCTTTGTTCCGGCGGCGATTTCTTCGGCATGCGTGGGGCTGTCGAACGTGATAAGAATTTCGGAGATGAGGTAGCGCGGTTGGTCAGCTTCTTCTTCCAGCCGCCGCAACACCTCATCGATTTCGTTCTGTCCGACGGTCACGAGCCCGCCGAACTGTTGCTGAACGACGCGATTCCAGGCGATGTCGGAACCGATCTGCGCTTCCAGCGCCGATCTGGACACACCGCCCTCCTTGAGGAACTCTTCGATCTGCTCGACCGTCATATTCGAGCGCTGCGCGATTCGTTCGAGCGCGGTGTCCAGCTCTTCCTGCGTGACGCTGATATTGAGCCGCCGCGCTTCCTGCCTTTGAAGATATTCGTCGACAAGCGAACGCAACACCTGGTCGCGGATACGCGAAACGTTCTCGGGCGTATTGGGAATGCCGGAACTGACCATGACGAGTTTCACCCGCTGCTCGAGATCGTAGGATGAAATAATCTGGTCGTTGACGATCGCCGCGATGGCTTGCGAATCGGTCGTCTGGTTCGCGTCCTGGGCGATGGCTGCGCCGGCGGGCAGGGAGGCCGACATGAAAATGCAGGCAAGCGCCACGCCGCGTATTGACCTGAAAAATCGGCCCCCGGCGTGCGTACCGGCGCTCGCAAGCATATCTGAATTCATCGTGACTTTCTTGAGGGCCCGGAGGCCCCTCCTGTTTTGATCTGTTTGCGGGTTTCCCCGATCCGCTGCGCGACAGAATACTTGAATCATGCCTCTAATCAACCTGTCGCCCCCGGCCGCAAACCGCAAAAAAGCGTCCGTTTTCAGTGGCTTGCGCGACGGCCGCCGCTTCCAGGCCGTTAGTCGATACCGGGTGCGCCCGCCACCCGCGCGGCGCCCAGCGTTTTGAGCGTAATCTGCAGAGTAACCGAGCTTTCCGGTTCGATGTCGCGGTCCCTGATAAAAGACTGGTTGAAGCTGAGCGCGAAGTCGAAGCATTCGTCCTCATAGCCGACGCCAATCCTGTTTGCGACGGCGCGATCGTTGGCAATGTCGTGCCGGGTGCGTCCGAACACGCGCCAGTATTCATCCAGCCTGACCGTTGCGCCGAGGAAAACTTCTTCGCGCGATACGAACGTCACCGACTGATCGGCAGCAAAATAGGCGTAACCGAGCTGGCCGCTCAAGCGACCGGTCTGGCCGATCAGGTTCACCTCGTTGCGCCTGATCTTGTAGCGTTCGTCGTCGATCCGAAAGCGATAGGTTACGAGAAGATCGTCCGAAGGTGCGACGCTGATCCGGCCTACATAGTCGGAGGATTTGTCGCTCAGCCCCGTGTCGGGCGCAAGGCTGGCATTGTCGTCGACGCGGAAACTTTGTCCGAGGAGTGCCGATGCCTGTCCGCCGCCGGGCAGGAACACGGAGTACCGGACGCCAACATTTGCGCGCGCGCCGGTTTCCCACCGGTCGAGGCCGACGAAACGGTCTTCCGAGAAGAGGTTCGTGTCGTCGAATTCAAAACTCAGTGAGTCTTCGTCGGGAATTTCGACCGTGTTGCCGACATCCGGCGAGTAGATGAGTTGCACGATGGGTTCGATAACCTGCCTGAACCCTTTGTCGGAACGCGCCAGTGGGTAGCTCCATTCGGTGCCGATGGTTGGCAGGCCGCGCGCAATCGTCGTGCTGTCGAAAGTGGCGCCAGGCACCGACGGGTT
The DNA here is from genome assembly GCA_019635975.1 of Parvibaculum sp. Classification (GTDB taxonomy): domain Bacteria; phylum Pseudomonadota; class Alphaproteobacteria; order Parvibaculales; family Parvibaculaceae; genus Parvibaculum. The sequence goes on from JAHBYM010000025.1 coordinate 17,683, forward strand.
CGGGACATTCTCCACGGAATAGAGGTCACCGCGTAAATTGGCAAACAACCGATAGACGATACCTGCCGCGCTGGTTTGGCGCCGGTCCCATTCGACCTGTGCGGAAACACGTCGCGAACTCGCGCCGGCGTTGCGGTCGAGCACCATAGCATTAGCCGAAAAGCCGACGCGCCCTCCGGCTACCTGCTTGGGGTACGAATAGTTGTACTGCAAAATAGGTGCGACCCACGGCGTCGTTGCGTTCTGGTCGGTCGCCAGAAGACCGCGAAAGTAATAGGCGTCAGCGGTAAAACTGTTGCGTCCGTCGACATAGGTGGCGTTGAGGTTGTTGATGAGGTCTGTCGCCGCGGACAGGTCGTATTTGCGCAGGTACGTGTCGTCGGTCGCAAGTTCCGTCTGGAAGCCCCACCGCCAATTCTCATTGACGACGAAATCGCCGTCACCGAACAGGCTACCGCGAAAATGGACATCGCCCGGTGTTCCGGTCTGCTGGGTACGCGGCCAGGTACCGGTGCCGAACATCTTGAATTGTCCGCTCTCGATACGCTGGCGGTATTCGCCCTTGTAGATGACGCCTTCCTTGGTCGTGAACCGCGGGCTGAGCGTGACATCCTTGTCCGGCGCGATTGCCCAGTAGTAGGGAATTTCCACTTCCTGGCCGAGATCGGTTGAACTGGCCAGTTTCGGTGGCAGAAATCCCGATTGCCGCTTCACGGTCGGATCGGGTTGCGAGAAATAGGGAACATAGGCAACGGGAATGCCGAAGAATTCCAGATAGGCGTCCTCATAAATAATCCGCTGTTCTTCGCGGTTGTGGATGACACGAAATGCCTTGATCTGCCAGAGCGGCGTCGTCTGGCCTTTTTCCTCGCAAATGTCGCAGGGGCTGTATACGGCGCGGTTCATCGTTGTCATGTTGCCGCCTGTCCGCACGACGTCGTGCCCGGCGAGCCGCGATTTGTCGCTCAACAACACCCGGAGTGTCTGGATCACTCCGTCTTTCATTTCATTTCGCAGGACCAGGCGGTCGGCGAAGGCGACGTCGCCTTGAGGATCCAGCAACGACACATTGCCATCGGCCGTCACCACGCCGGTCGTTTCGTCGTAGGTCACGCGGTCGGCGAGAAGTACGCGGGACCCAAAGGCAATTTCGACATGCCCCATGGCGGTCACGACACGTGTGTCACGATCATAGGTCAATTCGTCGGCTTGCATCAGCACTTCGCCGGATTGCTGAAACGACCGTTCCGGCCCGCCAGCAAGCGCCTGTGTGCCGTCCTGGGCACGCGCGACGCCGGCGGCCGGCAAACACAGCGCCAGTGCCACGGCGACAACATGCCCGCCCTTCCAGAGGTCGCAGCCGCCAAACCCCATCGATTGCCCCCGTGTCACGTCTGCGTCTGGCCCCTTGCCGGTCGGATTCGCACCTTGCCCCGCTCAATATCTAACCGTCTTCGAGGTGAAAGAGAACCGCAAGCCCCAAAAGCATGACCACGATCGACGGCGCCCAGGCCGCAAGCAGCGTCGGCAATATCCCCGACAGGCCGAGGGCGAGCGAGAGATCGCTGAGGAAATAGACCAGAAAGCCCGAAAATATGCCGCCGAGAACGACCTGTATGATGCCGCCAGCGCGCGCGGTACGCATCGAGAACGCCGCCGCGACCAGGACCATGGTGCAGAGCAGCGCGGGCGTGGCTAGAATCTGGTGGAAATGGAGCTGATAGCGCCGCGCCGAAAAACCTGCCGCTTCGGCGGTCTGGATGAAGTTCGGCAGATCCCAGAACGAAATCGTATCGGGCCGCGCGAAGCTCTCCTGAACCTGTTCCGCTGTTAGCGACGTTTCCTGCTGATAGGTGTCGTAGTGGCGAGGCTGGTCGTTGGTCAGCAATACCCACACGTCCTCAAGTGCCCAATGGCCGTCGCCAAGTACGGCCTCGCGTGCATCGATCCGTCCGAGGAACGTATTGGCGTTGCCATAGAGAAATATCGTGACGTCGTAGAGCTCGACGGCCTGTTCGCTCATGCGCAACGCATGGACGACCGATTGGCCTGTCGAGTCGGCTTGGCGCAACCACAGTCCGTTCGATGACAGGGCAAGGAAATTTGTTCGCTGATCGATATATTTCGCTTCGAACTGCCGGAATTGTGCGGCCAGTGTGGCGGAAAGAGGGTTATAAACCGTTACCACGAAAGAACCGATAACAAACGAAACAACGAGCGCCGGCGCGATGAATTGCCAGACCGACACGCCGGCTGCCCGCGCCACAACCAGTTCGTTGTTGCGGCTCAACCGCAGAAACGCCGCCATGCCGCCGAAGAGAAAGGCGAACGGTAAGGTCTTGCCTCCCACTCTGGGCAGTTCCATCAGCGCCATTGATGCCAGAAGTCCGAACGTAACGCCCGGCTTGTCGGCGCCGCGGCGAAGCAATTCGACAAGCTCGAATGTGAAGATGAGGGTAAGAAAGACGGCAAACGTCAGCAGTACGACAAGCAGAAACTGCCGGCCCAGATAGTATGACAGTGTCCACGAAATATTCATGTACGAGCCCCGCTGCCAGGAAGTCGCGGCAATGGCAGCCGTTGCAAGAGCGGCCCGAAGCGAACGCCACTGATAATGGCAATTGCGACGGCGCATGCTGCCAGCGGTACGAGATACACCAGGGGCACGATATTCAGATCGTTTTTGGAGGCGTCGGCGAGCGCGAACCCCGCAACCCGCAACGCCAGCGCCGAGCCCGCCGCCGCAGCCATGCGCGTTGCATATCCACGTCGATTGAACGGCGCCGGCAGCAACGCAGCAAGCACGATCAGCGCCAATGCCATTGGAAATATCCCCTCGGCCAGCCGCTCATGGGCGTCGGCGAGAAGCTTGTCGCGGCGCAACTGACCGTACGCGTCGTCTGCGGACGGATTTATGAGTTCGTTGAAATAGCGTTCGCGCCCCTCATAGACGAGCGCCGGCTGATTCTTCAGATAGGGTGAAAGATCGAACGTGTATTTGTCGAAGTAGAGCAGTGTAGCGGCGTCGCGCTCTTTGGTTTCGTCGCGTGACACGCGCTGGATATTGCCGTTGAACATCACCAGCAGCGGACCACGCGGCCCCTGCACCAGGCTGCCGGTTTCGGCCATATAGGTAATGGGCTCGTTGGGGTTGCGGCTGTCATGCACCAGAATGCCGTGCGTGGTGCCGTCGGGTGCCCGCTCTCTCACATAGACTGTCAGGCCGCTTGCCGGGTTTGTGAAGATGCCTTCGCGAATCATCGACGATGTGACGTCCGTACGGATGTCGTAGATACGGCTCTTGAGTTCCCGCATTCCGGCCGGAGCGATATAGATGCTGAAGGATAATACAATGAACGATACCGCCATCGCGATTGCGAGGATCGGTCTGGCGACCGACCAGAGGCTGACGCCGGCCGAAAACATTACGACGATTTCGCTATCGGCAATGAGTTTGTGCAGCGTGTAGAGCAGCGCGCAAAAGAGCGAAATGGGCAGCACGATGATGAGCGTGCTGGGCAAGGCGAGCGCGGTCAATTGAAAGAAGGCGACAAGCGTCTGGCCCTGCGTGATCATCACGTCGAGCATGCGCAGCGCTTGCGTCAGCCAGATGATGCCGGTCAGCACAACTGTCGCCACGACGAAGGGGCCGAGCGCTTGAACGAATATATAACGTGACAAACCCTTCAGCATAAGTCCGGCCCCCGACCGGAAATCCGATGTTCGCAAGGATGGAACCGCCCTGGTGGCTTCCGTCCGCGATTGCCGACGATGGCTTTCCCTTGCCGCCGATTCAGCTAGGATGTACGGCAATTTGTCGGGTTCTATTGAGAGAAATGGTTATCCCATTTCGGCTGGGGGGAAAAGGCGGTAGGGGCTTTTTCCGATCCGATGACCGGCCGAATCGGTGACATGCGGGCCCGAATCCGGACTTAGAGTTAATCAGGAGAGGCCATCGATGAATATTTCCTTTGCCGACATCTCGCTCGCAAAGCCGGGGGCGCTCGCTGTGCTGGTCACCGAAGGCGCGTCGCTACGCGGTGCCGCCGCCGATCTCGACGGCAAGGCCGGCGGCGCGCTGAAGCGAGCGATGAAGGCGGCCGGCTTCTCCGGCAAGTCCGGTTCGGTTCTGGAAGTTGTCGGTGCGCGCGGCGTCGCCGCCGGACGCATCCTTCTCGTCGGTCTCGGTAAATCGGCGGACCTGTCTGCCGCCGGTATGGAGAAGGCGGGTGGCGAATTGATCGGCCGCATCGAAAAGACGAAGGAAACCTCGCTGTCGATCGTGCTAGACGGCATTTCGGCCGCGAAGCTTCCGGCGGGCGAAGCGGCGGCGCGTATTGCGTTCGGCGCCAGGTTGCGCGCCTACCGCTTCGACAAGTACAAGACGAAAAAGAAAACCGATGAATCAAAGGCCGGACTCAAGTCGTTGACCGTAATGACACGCGCCGCCGCGTCCGCCCGCAAGGATTATGCAACGCTGTCGAAGATCGCCGACGGCATGTTCCTGACGCGAGACCTTGTCAACGAGCCGCCGAATGTTCTGTTCCCAGGGGAGTTCGCAAAGCGCGCCCGCGCGCTCTCCAAGCTTGGCGTCAAGGTCGAGGTGCTTGGCGAAGCCCAGATGAAGAAACTCGGCATGGGTGCGCTGCTTGGCGTCGGGCATGGAAGCCAACACGAAAGTCAGCTCGTCGTCATGCGCTGGACAGGCGGCAAGGCCGGCGAAAAGCCGGTGGCCTTTGTCGGCAAGGGTGTCTGCTTCGACACCGGCGGCATCTCGTTGAAGCCGCCGGCTGGCATGGAGGACATGAAAGGCGACATGGGCGGCGCGGCCTGCGTCACCGGCCTGATGCATGCGCTTGCCGCGCGCAAGGCAAAGGTCAACGCGGTTGGCGTCATTGGTCTCGTCGAGAACATGCCGGACGGCAAGGCGCAGCGGCCCGGCGACATCGTTACCTCGATGTCGGGACAGACCATCGAGATCATCAACACCGATGCCGAAGGCCGCCTCGTGCTCGCCGACGCGCTCTGGTACACGCAAAATCGGTTCAAGCCGAAATTCATGGTAGACCTCGCAACGCTGACCGGCGCCATTATGGTCGCGCTCGGCAAGGAATACGCCGGGCTCTTTTCCAACAACGACAAACTGTCGAAACAATTGTCGGAAGCCGGTGAGGCAGAGAGTGAGAAAGTCTGGCGCATGCCGATGGGCGCCACCTATGACAAGCAGATCGATTCGCAGTTTGCGGACATGAAGAACACCGGCGGCCGCGATGGCGGTTCGATTACCGCGGCGCAGTTTCTCGAACGCTTCGTCAACAAGACCACCTGGGCCCATCTCGACATCGCAGGCACGGCGATGGCCTCACCCAAGACCGCGATCAACCAGAGCTGGGGTTCGGGTTGGGGCGTGCGGCTGCTGAACCGCCTGGTTGCCGATCACTACGAGGCGTGACAGTTCGGTGGCAGAACGATGACAGAGGTGCTGTTTTACCATCTGCAGAACGCGCCGCTGGAGCGTGTTTTGCCGCAATTGCTGGAGCGTTCGCTGGAGCGCGGCTGGCGCGCCATCGTCCGCGCCGGGGGCCCCGAGCGTCTCGAAGCGCTCAACAATGCGCTCTGGACCTATAGCGACGATAGTTTCCTGCCGCATGGCAGCCGCGATGACGGCTCGCCCGATACAACGCCGATATTTCTGACGATCGAGGACGAAAACCCCAACGGCGCCAGGGTATTGTTTCTGGTCGACGGCGCTGCGCCTGGCCCGCTTGACGGGTATGAGCGTTGCGTTCTGATGTTCGATGGTCGCGACGACTTGGCGGTTGGCGCTGCCCGCGAACACTGGAAGGTATTGAAAGCCGAAGGTCACGATGCGACCTATTGGCAACAGAACGATGCCGGAAAGTGGGAGAAGAGGGCCTGAGCCGCAACCATAGAAATTCACACAACGATTGATCGGCTGTCGAGCCGGGCTCATAGTCCAAGACGAGTTTCAGGGGATGGGGAGGAAGTGTCATGCCGGTCTGGTTGCGTCGTACACTGATTGGTCTGGGCGTGTTCGCTGTCGTTGCGGGCGGTGCCTACTATTGGTTCATTGTCGAAAGCCGCATGCCCTCGGACGCGGCGTTCGCGCTCGATATCGGCGAAATCCGCCGCATGGTCGCGGCCCAGCCCGGCGACAAGCCGGCATCGGTCGAGGTCGAACGCGTCGGCGCGTTTCAGTTTCCGGCGACGGCGATTGTTGCGGGCGACGGTTGGGGTTCGCGCGACATGCCGGTCTATTCGTTCCGCCTCGTGTATCCCGAGACAAGTATCATCGTCGATACGGCACTGAACGAAGAACTGGGGCAGGGCGGTCTGGTTTCCTTCGATGCCGAAGCTTATGCGCGCGTACTCGCCGCCATGTCGTCGGCCTCTCTGATCGTCATTACGCATGAACATATGGACCATATTGGCGGTCTCACGGTGCATCCCGAACTCGAGGCGGTCCTGCCTTCAGCGTCGCTGACGCGAGAGCAGGTTGAAAATCCCGCCCGCAGCGCGCCCGCGCGCTTCCCGGACGGCGCACTCGATAGCTACGAGCCGCTCGAATACGAGCAATATCGTGTGGTCGCGCCCGGTGTTGCGTTGATCAAGGCGCCGGGCCACACGCCGGGCAGCCAGATGGTCTATGTGCAGAAGGCGAACGGCGAGGAGCTTCTGTTAATAGGCGACGTCGCCTGGCACTTTCGCAACATCGAATTGCTGCGTGAGCGTGCAAGACTGGTCACGCAATTCTACCTGAACGAAGATCGGACCGCGGTGTTCGGCCAGCTCGCCGCGTTGTCCCGGTTGAACCAGGCCGAGCCCGACATCGCCATCGTACCGGGTCACGATGCGGGGGTCGTGGATGGCCTGTTGGAGGCCGGTATTCTGACGCTCGGCTTCTCGGTCGAATAGGTGGCGCGGCCCGGCAGGGAGACACAATGGTCCGAAAGGCGCAATGCTGGCTGATCGCGGCACTCGCCTGGGTCGCGATTGATGGTGGGCCGGCTTCGGCAGGCGCTGCGGATCGAACGGTCGTCGTTGCGCTTTTCGACGGCTTTACGCCGTCGATGGTGAAGTCTTCCGACACACCGAATCTCGACCGGATGCAGGCCGAGGGCGCCTGGTCGCACAGGCTGGCGCCAGTTTTTCCATCCGTGTCGCTGACCAATCATGTGAGTTTCACCACCGGCTGCTGGCCCGCGGGCCACGGCATTCTCTCCAATATCTTTTTCGATCCGAAACGCGGCCGCTTCGATCACAGCTACGACGCCGACTGGCGGACCGGATGCGAAACCATGTGGGAGGCAGCGGAGCGGCAAGGCGCTGTGGCGGCGGCCTTGCAGATCGCCGGTCGCGGCTCGGGCACCAGAGGCAAGCTTGCGACGCATGCGAACTGGCCGAGACCACACATGACCGACGATCAGGTCCTCGAGCGGGCGGTCGAACTTCTGTCGATGAAAGGTGCCGATCGCCCGAGGTTGATCGCGCTCTATTTCACGGGACCCGATGGAACGGCACATCGGACGGGCACGCTGTCCGCCGATACGCTGGCAGTTGTACGCCGCAGCGACGCAATCGTCGGCAAGCTGATGAAGGCAATCCGCGCATTGCCGCGCGAACGTGAGGCGACGCTCCTCGTGGGCACCGATCACGGCATGATGGATGTCGGACCGCTGATCAATATTGCCCGCATCATGAACAAGCACGAGATCAAGGGCCGGGTCGCTGCGGCCGGAGCGAGCGCTTATATCTATCTCGACAAGACCGAAAAAATCGCCCGCGTCGAAAAGGCCCTGAAGGAATATACTACCGCCTTCGATGTCTACCGAAGGGGGTCGCACCCGTCATTCGCCCGCCTCGGCAATGGCCCGCGCGCCGGCGACCTGCTGCTTGTCGCAAAGCCGCCGCACTGGATCGAAGGACCGGAAGTATTTCCCGACTATGCGCATATGCTCGGTGTCACGACCGTGTGGCCGGAGATATTCACGCCGCCCGTACGCGTGCAACGCGCGGCACATGGCTACGATCCCGCCACAGTGCCGCAGATGCACGGCATCTTCTATGCCTGGGGTTCAGGTGTCGCGAAAGGCAAGCGGTTCGGCCGCATCGACATTGTCGACGTCCATCCGACCGTAATGGCGTTGCTTGGACTGAAGCCCGGAAAGGGCGCCGAAGGCAAGGCGCTGGCGCTCGGCCGCTAGTCTGCTGCCGCCATCGCCTCTTCGTAACTCGCGCTCGCTTCGAGCCACAGCTCTTCGGCCCGTGCCCGCGCTCTCAATGCTTCGGCGCGCTCCTTTGACGCCGCGCTCACCGCCGCCGGGTCGGCTGTAACGGCCGGGTCGGCAAGTCTGGCGTCCAGCGCATCGATGATCTTCTGGATGCGCGCAATTTCCTGTTCGGCGGCTTGCGCCTTTTTCTTGAGCGGCGCCATTTGCTCGCGCTTCTGCGCGGCGAGACGGCGGGCTTCGCGTTTATCGTTGGAAGGCCGAGGGGCGGGGGGCGGCGCATCGGCATCGTCCTCGGCGACGAGCGGCCGCACGCGCCGCGCCGGGTCGAGCAGCCATTTCCGATAATCGTCGAGATCGCCGTCGTATGGCGCAACCGTGCCGTCCGCGACCAGCCACAACCGGTCGGCGCAGGTCTCGACCAGATGCCGGTCGTGCGAAATCAGAATGAATGCGCCGTCATACTCGTTGATCGCCATCACGAGCGCCTCGCGGCTGTCCACATCGAGATGGTTGGTCGGTTCGTCGAGAATGATCATGTGCGGCTTGTGGAAGGTGGCGATCGCGAAGAGCAGGCGCGCCTTCTCGCCGCCCGACAGTTTCTCGACCCGCGTATCCGCCTTTTCGGCGCCAAAGCCATAGGAGCCGGCCCGCGCCCGCACCTGCGCGATTGTCGCATCCGGCATCAGCTCGCGGAAATGCTCGTAGGGTGTATCGCCCATGTTGAGTTCGTCGAGCTGGTGCTGCGCGAAATAGGCGATACGAAGTTTCTTCGACGCATATTTGTGGCCGGCATCGACACGCAACCGGTCGCAAAGCAGCTTGGCGAAGGTCGACTTGCCGTTGCCGTTGGCGCCGAGCAGCGCGATCCGGTCGTCCTGGTCGATGCGCAGATCGAGCCCGCGCAGCACCGGCTTGCCCGGCTCATAGCCGACCGAGGCATGTTCGAGGCGGATGATCGGCGAGGCGAGCGGCTTTTCCGGCACCGGAAAATGGAACGGCAGCACGCGTTCGTTCATGATGTCGGCGATCGGTTCCATCTTGGCGAGCGCCTTCATGCGGCTTTGCGCTTGCCGCGCCTTGGAGGCTTTCGCCTTGAAGCGCTCGATGAAGCTTTCCATGTGGCGGCGCTGGTCGTCCTGCTTCTTCTTCATCGACATCTGAAGCATCAGCCGTTCGCGCCGCGTGCGGTCGAAGCGGTCGTAATTGCCGCTGTAATAGGTGAGCTTCTTGTGTTCGAGATGCAGAATGCCGTCCGCGACATTGTTGAGAAGGTCGCGGTCATGGCTGACGATCAGCACGGTGTAGGGATAGGAGCGCAGATAGTCCTCGAGCCAGATCGTTCCTTCGAGATCGAGATAGTTGGTCGGCTCGTCGAGCAGCAGCAGGTCGGGCTCCGAAAAGAGCACGGCGGCGAGCGCCACGCGCATCCGCCAGCCGCCGGAGAAATCCGAGCAGGGCCGCGCCTGCGCCGCTTCGTCGAAACCGAGGCCGGCAAGGATCGTCGCCGCCTTGGCCGGCGACGCATGGGCGCCCATGTCGGCAAGCCGCGTGTGAATGTCGGCGATCCGGTGCGGGTCGGTCGCGGTCTCCGCCTCGGCGAGCAGCGAGGTGCGCTCCTTGTCGGCGGCAAGAACCGTGTCGAGCAGGGTGATCGGCCCGGACGGCGCCTCCTGCGTCACCATGCCGACACGCCAGGATTTGGGCCACGAGATCGACCCCGATTCGGGCGTCAGCTCGCCGGTGATGATCCTGAGCAGCGTCGATTTGCCGGTGCCGTTGCGGCCGACAAAGCCCGTCCGTGTCCCCGGCGGCAGCGCCGCGGTGACCCGTTCGAGGAGCAGCCGCCCCTCCATCCGGAATGTGAGATCGTTGATATGCAACATGATGGCCGGGCTTTTAGCATCGGGAAAGCCCGCCGTCACCCGCCGGGTTGCCGCCGTCACCGGGCCCGGCTATAACCCGCGCGAAATCCACCAGACCCCACGAAGGAAGCAGCGGTATGGCCCTCGAACGGACCTTCTCGATCATCAAGCCGGACGCGACCCGGCGCAATCTCACCGGCAAGATCATCGACCGCTTCGAAAGCGCGGGCCTCCGCGTCGTCGCCTCGAAGCGCATTCACATGACGAAGGCGCAGGCCGAAGGCTTCTATGCGGTCCACAAGGAGCGCCCCTTCTTCAACGATCTTGTTAAGTTCATGACCTCGGGCCCGGTCGTCGTGCAGGTGCTGGAAGGCGAAAACGCCATCGCGAAGAACCGCGAAGTGATGGGTGCGACCAACCCGGCCAATGCCGATGCCGGCACGATCCGCAAGGACTT
>JAHBYM010000250.1 GCA_019635975.1 Parvibaculum sp.
GGAATTCGCCTGCCCCTGCGGGCGTTCCGACGCGCTGCTCGATGTCGGCATCGACTTCGCATGGTGCCAGTCCCGCTTCCGCCTCCTGCCCCGGCCCAAAGCGGAAGCAAAGCCCCGCCGCGTTTCGGCCCCGAAGGAAACGGAAAAGGTCTGACCGCCCGAAGCGCAAGCACCCATCGCGATTTGAATCTCTCCCGCCGCCCCAAAACACCGTGTCATCCCGGCGGCAAAGTCGGGCTTTGTGAGGTGAGGGGCCGTGCTATAATTAACCGATGAGCGGAACCGTCACCAAATCCGGCAAGCGTCCTTCCAGGAGCTTCACTCTTGGCCGGCAGGCTTTTGCGAAAATCAGCGCGGTCGAGGGCATCAGGATGTCCCGTGCGATGGATGCGGAGTTCCGGGAGTTTGACCGGAAGGGGCTCTCCCCGGAAGAACGGCGCAAGGCCATCGCCGCCAAATACGGCAAGCTCCGTTAGCCGCCGCCCATGTACGGCGCGGCTGCCGATCCTTACTGCTACCCCGGCACGATTGTCCTCAGGAACATCCCCGGCCTGCGCGATCAGGTAGCGCTTGATAAATTCGAGACGGCAAGCACAGCACAACGCGCGGATGAACCTCTCCCCTCGGGCAGATTGAGCGTTGCGCATTACCGCGCGCTTCACCATCACCTCTTTCAGGATGTCTATTCCTGGGCCGGCAAGTTTCGAACCGTACGGATATTCAAGGACGGCAGCGCCTTCTGCTACCCCGAAAACATCCGGCGGGAAATGTCCGAACTCTTCGACGCTTTGAAGGCCCGGCGCGGCCTTCGGGGTCTGACCGCGGACAGTTTCGCGAGAGAGGCAACGGCATTTCTCACGACGCTGAACGCAATCCATCCGTTTCGCGAGGGTAACGGCCGCACCCAGACGGCCTTTCTGGCGCTCATCGCCGCTCAGGCCGGCCACCCGGTTGATCTGCGGAAACTCGAACCGGAAATATTCCTCAAGGCGATGATCGCGAGCTTTCGCGGCGACGAGAAGCCGCTGCTTCGGCAAATCGAACGGCTTGTCGCATAGCCGACGGCAAGTTCGCCACCCCATCCTTCCCACCCTCCCCCTGCGGGAGGGTCGAAATTCGCGAAGCGAATTTTGGGGGTGAGGGGTGTTTCGCAAAGCGAACAAAAAAGGTCCGGTGGACCTTTTTGAACCCCGAACGTAAGCATGGAACCTCGGCGCATAACCGGCAGCACATCCCGTTGTGCCGCCCAACCCCCAACATCGTCATTGCCGGAGTGAGGCGCGGTTTGCGTCAGCAAACGAAAAGGTTCGGTGGACCTTTTCGAGCGCCGAATGCCCGGAGCGAAGCGAAGGGCAAACCCGGCAACCCAGAAGGCGCGCTTGCCGCGCCGTCCCTCTTCACAAAAACTCCTTGAACGGAACACCAAACTCGCCGCAGCTCTCTCCCGCTGCCAAAAAACGAGGTGTCATCCCGGGATTTATTCCCGGCAACTGTGTTGTTGGGTCATGTCTGGAAGACGGTTTTATCGCGGATGATTGCGTTTGCGGTGACGAGTATCTTCCTTGCAATGGCGATGAGGGCGACCTTGGGAGGTTTTCCGGCCTCGATCATGGCGTTGTAGATGAGCGCGAAGCGGTGCTTCGAACGGACGGCGGTGATGGCGGCCATGTAGAGGGCTTCGCGGACACGCCGCCTGCCGCCCTTGATGACGCGTTTGCCGCGGAACTGGCCGCTGTCGACGTTGAAGGGCGCGAGGCCCGCAAGGGCGGCGATGGTCTTGGGCGATCGCGCGCCGAGTTCGGGCATGAGGGCGATGAGCGTCGCGGCAGTGACGGGCCCGATGCCGGGCACGGAACGCAGCAGGCGCTGGTCTTCGGTCAGCCGCTCGGTGGCATCGATCAGCGCGCGGGTCTGGCGTTCGATCTCGACAATGCGGGTGCCGAGCCAGGCGATATGAGCCTCGATGTCTTCGGCGATGGCGGGATCGTCGATGGCGGCGAGACGGGTGCGTTCCTGTTTGCGCATGGCGACGAGCTGGTCGCGCCGTTTGTGCAGGCGTGCCAGTGTCTCGCGTTCGGGCGAGGGCGCCGGCTCGCATGCCGGACGCAAGCTGCGCGCCATGGCGGCCAGCATCTGTGCGTCGATGGCATCGGTCTTGGCAAGCCGTCCGGTGGCGCGGGCGAAGTCGCGGGCGCGGGCCGGGTTGACGCGGGCAAAGGGGATGGCGGCCGTTGTCAGCGCCCGTCTCAGGCAGGCATCGTAAGGGCCGGTCGCCTCGAAGAGCACCAGCATGTCCTTGTTCTTCCAGCGTTCGATCAGCGGCGCCAGCGCGGCGGCCTCATTGGCGATCCGCTCGGGCCTGCCGAGCGTCTCATCAAAAATGTCGAGATGGTCTTTGGAGATGTCGCAACCGACAAAGCCAGGTTGTATGGTCATGGGGCCTATCCCTGTGCTGCGAGGTCCGGTGGTGCGGCCTCGATCAACTGTTCAGGTTTGGGTACGCAGGAACGCGGGCGGGGATCCGTGCCGGGAAACGGTCTTCAAGACCGGGGACCCAACGATCTCCCGCCCGCACCCATCCTGACACATCCCCAACACACAGGGACCCATTGGTTCCCTCAGCAAGAATGATGGTACTCGGCGCAAACGCCGATGCAGTATTGAAAGCTGCGGCAAGTTGAACTGCGAGTGGATCCCGGGAATAAATCCCGGGATGACATCTTTGATTTTGCTGCGACATAAATCTCTTCGTCATTGCGAGGAGCGAAGGTGGAAGCGCCAGCACTTTCCTGCCTCAACCTTCTCCGCGGCTCCGCGTCTCCGCGTGATTCAATCTTCCCCTTCGCGTCTTCGTGCCTTCGCGTGACACCCTCAAAAATTCCCCCGCGTCACCACGCGCCCGCAAGCCGCCGCAATCTCGGCCTCTCGCGCCGAAGCCGCCGGCTCCTCCCAGCCCGCGCAGCGCGCATCCGCCGCCCCGGCCGCGCACCAGAGCCCCGATCCGTCCGTCTGCGGACGAAACCGCAAGCCCCGCGCATCCGCACCGTCAAGCCGCGACCCCAGATGGTTCAGCACCTCAAGCCTGAGCCGCGCTGCCGCCCCGTCCATCGGCTCCAC
>JAHBYM010000251.1 GCA_019635975.1 Parvibaculum sp.
ATAAGGATTAAAAGCACATGAAGCTAGTTCCTTTGATGAAAATTCACGTTCTTGTCGCCTCGCCATTCGACATCGGCGACACGACGCATGGCAAGCGGCTTGTCGCCAACATTACGGGGGGCGCGTTCGAGGGCAAGCGCCTAACGGGCACCGTTTGCAGCAGTGGCGCCGACTGGATCGTCATCGATTCCGAGAATTTGGGGCATATCGACGTGCGGATCGTTCTGCAGACGAACGATGGCGCACACATCTATGTTCATTATACGGGCTTTCTCGAATATAACGACAAGTTCGTCACCGCGGCGCTTAGTGGCGGAGAAACGAAAATCGGCGACTCGTATTTTTTGAGCCAGCTGCGTTTCGAGACCGGCGCCGAAAAATATAAATGGTTGAACAGGGTTCTGGGCGTCGGGGAAGGGCGCGTTTATCCCGGCGGCATCGAGTATCAGGTTTACGAGCAGGCGCACGATTGAAACATGCACCCCGGAGAGCGGGAGGTGGCGGGTTGCCCGCTGTTCGTTTATGCGGCGCTGCAAGCGGGCGGCATGGGGTTTCGGTGCGTCGGACAAATTGAGGGAGCACGCATATGGCTGACAACGGAGCGGGAGCCGGTATTCGCTGGGACAAGGAAGTAGACTGGCTGGTCGTGGGCGGCGGCGGCGCCGGAATGGTGTCGGCTCTGACGGCCAATCATCTGGGCCTCGATACGCTGGTGATCGAAAAAGCGCCTTATATGGGCGGCAGCACGGCTCGATCGGGTGGCGTGGTCTGGATTCCCAACAACTACCTGGTGCGCGAAGGCGGGTTACCGGACTCGGAGGAACGGGCCAGGAGCTACATGGCCAGCACGGTCGGCAACCGCGTGCCCTCGGAAGTTCAGGAATCGTTTGTGAAGTACGGTCCGCAGATGATCGAGTTCCTGCGCGATCACACGGAAACGCGCTTCGTTTGGAGCAAGGGATATTCGGACTATTACCCCGAAGCGACTGGCGGCTTCCCTGAAGGCCGCGCCCTGGAAGCCGTTCCCTTCAACGGGACTTTGCTTGGCGCCAATCAGAAATATTTCCGCCCGCCGGTTCTGTCGGGCACTCATTACGCCGGCCTCCTGCTGTTCGAGTTGTTTTCGGTCGCCCGGATGCGCCGTCATTGGGACGGAAAACGCAAGTTCATGAAGGCGGCTTTCAACACGATCACAAACAGGCTGCTTGGAAGAAAAGTGATGACGGCGGGGCAGGGCACCGCCGGTCGGCTCTTTTACTCCATATTGCGTGCCAACATTCCGTTCGAAGTGAATACGGCCCTGACGTCGCTGGTGACGGAGAACGGTCGCGTCGTGGGCGCCGAGGTGTCGAAGGGCGGCAGGACGCTTCGGTACAAGGCGCGGCGCGGCGTGGCGCTGACCGCCGGCGGTTTCGCCCACAATCAGGAAATGCGCGATCGTTATCTGCCGCATCCCACAAGCTCGAAATGGTCGCTTGCCGCCGAAAGCGATATGGGCGATGCCATTCGTGCCGGTGAGAGCATTGGTGCCCGGCTCGATCTGATGGACGACGCTTGGTGGGGTCCGGTCAGTCACGTAAACGCCAACGAGAACCCGCATTTTTGCGTTCTCGAGCGCTCGCTGCCGGGATCGATGATCGTGAATTCCTCGGGCGATCGCTTTGTAAACGAGGCGGCGCCCTATTGCGACGTGGTCACCAGAATTTACGAAATGCATAACGGGACAGATACGTCCTGCGTGCCGGTATGGCTTATCCTGGATAAGGCGTACAAGGATTACTATATGATTGCCTCGAACATGCCGCGCCAGCCCATACCGAAGCGGTGGAACGAAAGCGGCGACGTGATCTCGGCGCCAGACCTTGCGGAACTTGCGGAGAAGATAGGCGTTCCGGCGGATCGACTCGCGAAGTCGATGGAGCGATTCAACAAGCTTGCCGAAACCGGTGTCGATGAGGACTATCATAGGGGCGACAGTGCGCATGACCGTATGTACGGCGATCCCTATTTCAAAAATCCGAACCTGGCGCCGTTGACGAAAGCTCCCTTCTTCGCCATCCGGCTCTATCCCGGCGACATCGGCACGCGCGGCGGGCTTGTTATCAACAGGTTCGGACAGGTGGTCTCGCAGTCGGGGGAGGTTATCGAGGGCCTTTGGGCGGCGGGCAACAGCACGGCGTCGGTCATGGGAAATTCCTACCCCGGACCCGGCGCGACTATCGGACCGGCCATGACATTCGGTTACATTTCTGCCATGAAAGGAGCGGGACTCATCTGACGTTTTAGGTATGTTTGACTTGGAAATTGTCGGCCCGCCAGTTCCGGGAGGGCGGCCTCTTGAAAGTTGCCGTGTGCCTGCCGCCCGTCTCGTGGACAGATAGCTAAGCTGACAGCCTCTTCTTTTCGAGCTCCATAGGGCTCAAGTATACCCGAGCGTCGAGTGCCGGCGCAGGAGACCGCAGACGTGTTCGATGTCATCGAACACGTCTACCTTGGCGTGGTCTCTTGTGTGGTCGACCTTGCGGGCGCCCGTTCGATCTGGAGTGACGCATCGGCGCATCCGGCTTTCCACGCCGCCAGACCGCCGTCCGCGGAGCATCGGCGACAAGCTGGGTCGTCGCCCAATTCAGGGGCCAGACCGCCATAGGGCTTCCAGAAGCAGACGCATCAAGCCACCTTGCGTTTGCTGCTCTTTCTCAGGGCCGGTATGACGTGTCTGGCGAACGAACGCATGCTTTCGGCTGCCTCCTCATAGCTCATGCCGCCGAAAAGGAAGCAGGGATTGATGTCGAATTCGCCCAGAAGCGATTTGCGATATTCGAACTTGTCGACGATTTCCTTGGGCGTCCCCCAGGCCGTGACATCGAGATAGGTTCTGGCCATTCCATCCTTGCCGAGCACGCGAATGGCGTCGACGGCCTGGGCGTAGGACTCGTAGCCCTTGGCATTTTTAAAATGCTCGCCGGCCAGTTCATAGTGATCGAGTACCGAAAGCAGATAGTTGGTCACATATTTCTGTCCCAACTCCTTCGCGCGTGCAGGATCGGTGTCGCAATAGGTGAAGTCGCATATCATGATCGGCGGTGCGTCTTCG
>JAHBYM010000252.1 GCA_019635975.1 Parvibaculum sp.
GAGCCCTTGAGCGGCGGTCTCGAGCCCATGCTGGGCGCGCGGCATCTGCGGACGCTGACGGTGCTCGGTTTCCCGAACCTGACGCGACCGGGGCTGCTCGACGCGCTCAATCATCTGGCGCTCCCCTATCGCTGGATGACGCGTTTCATTGCGCTCGACAAGACCCAGGCGACGCGGGAACTGACAAAACTTCGCCGCCAATGGTTCGCGAAGCGCAAATCGGTGACAGCCCTCCTGCGCGAGGTCATCTACAACGAACCGGCGCCTCTTCTCGACACGGATGCCGACAACAAGGTGGTCGATGCTGATCTCGCACTGCAGGCGCTGGGCGGCGATCATGTGAGCTTCGGCTATCTGACGACGACGATCACCATCGCCGATGAGGAAGCCGAGCTCGTCGAAGAGCATCGACGTGCCGTCGAGCGCGCGGTCACCGGAGCCGGCTTCACCGTCATCCGCGAAAGCGTCAACGCGGTCGAGGCTTGGCTCGGCGGCCTGCCGGGCCACGTCTATGCCAATGTCCGGCAGCCGATCGTCCATACGCTCAATCTCGCGCACTTGATGCCCCTGTCGTCGGTCTGGGCCGGACCCGCGCAGAACGAACACTTGAACGGTCCGGTCCTGCTCCATGCCGAAAGCGAGGGCGCAACGCCCTTCCGTCTTTCGACCCATATCGGCGATGTCGGCCATATGCTGATCGTCGGACCGACCGGCGCCGGCAAGTCGGTGCTGCTGGCGCTGATGGCGATGCAGTTCCGCCGCTACGAGGGCGCGCAGATACATCTCTTCGACAAGGGCTTCTCGGCGCGTGCCGCCATTCTCGCCATGGGCGGCGCCCATCATGCGCTGGGCTCGGGCGATGGGGAGACCGCGCTCGCCTTCCAGCCGCTCGCCCGTATCGACGAACCGGCGGAACGCGGCTGGGCGGCCGAATGGATCGGCGCGCTTCTCACGCATGAGAAACTCGAGGTGACGCCGGAAGTGAAGGACGCCGTCTGGTCGGCACTCGGAAGTCTCGCCTCGGCGCCGCGCGAGGAACGCACACTGACCGGCCTCTCCGTGCTGCTGCAATCGAACGCGCTCAAGGCGGCGCTCGCGCCTTACACGCTGGAAGGCCCCTTCGGGCATTTGCTCGATGCGGCCGAAGACGGACTCGCGTTGTACGGCATTCAGTGTTTCGAGATGGAGGCGCTGCTGCACGAGAAGGGTGCGGTGATACCGGTCCTCACCTATCTCTTTCATCGTCTTGAGGAGCGTTTCACCGGCGCACCGACGCTCCTTATCCTCGACGAGGCCTGGGTCTATCTCAACGATCCGCTTTTTGCGGCCCGTATCCGCGAATGGCTGAAGACGCTCCGCAAGAAGAATGTCGCCGTCATCTTCGCGACCCAGTCGCTTGCCGATATCGCCGAGAGCGCGATCGCACCCACCATCATCGAGAGCTGCCCGCAACGGATATTTCTGCCGAACGACCGCGCGATCGAGCCGCAGGCGCGGGTGGCTTATGAGCGCTTCGGCCTCAACGCGCGCCAGATCGAGCTGATCGCGGAAGCTGTGCCGAAGCAGCACTATTACCTCCAGTCCCGTCGCGGCAATCGGCTCTTCGAACTCGGTCTCGGTCCCGTCGCACTCGGCTTTTGCGGGGCGTCCTCGCCCGCCGATCAGAAACTCATCGATCGCGTGCTGGGCGAGACAGGGTCTGCTGGTTTCGCCGGGCAGTTTCTCGCTGCCAAGGGCCTCGACTGGGCCGCGGACCTTGTCGACCTCCATGCCGCGGAAACATCTTCCAGGGAGACATCCTCATGACGCGCAATGCGCTGCGGGTAGCACTGCTCGCTCTTTACCTCACGGCCGGTCTGGCGACATCCAGCATACGCCCGGCCTCAGCCATGACCGTCTTCGATCCCACCAATTATGTGCAGAACCTGTTGCAGGCGGTGCGTGCGCTGGAGCAGATCGACAACCAGATCCGCTCGCTCCAGAACGAGGCGCTGATGCTCGACAACATGGCGCGCAATCTGGAACATCTCGACCTCTCGACGCTGGAGGGCATGGTCTCGGGGCTTGCGAGGATCGGTCAGCTGATGGACCAGGCGCGCGGTATCGCCTTCACAATCGAGGCGACGCAGGCGGCACTTGAGCGCAGCTACCCCGAACGCTATGGCGCGGAAGTATCTCACGACGCGCTTCTCGCCGATGCCGAGCAGCGCTGGCGCGATGCCATGTCCGCCTATGGCGACACGATGCGTCTGCAGGCGGGCATCGCGCACAACGTCGAGAACGACCAGGCGGCGCTCGTTTCGCTGGTCGCCGCCTCGCAAGGCGCGGCCGGTGCGCTTCAGGCGCAGCAGGCGGCGAACCAGTTGCTCGCGCTTTCGACGAAACAACAGTTGCAGATCCAGAGCCTGATGGCGGCGCAATACCGCGCGGAGGCGCTCAACGCGGCGCGGAAAGCCCAGGCCGAGGAACAGGCCCGCGCGAGCTTCGACCGCTTCATGGGCGAGGGCAATGCTTACCCGGCGCAGTGAGAAACGAAGAGTGAGATGGGAGACATGACGGCATGGACGATCTCGGCGTCATTGATCGGTTCATGGAAGCCTTCACAAGGGCGATCGACAGCGGCTTCGGCCTGCTGCAGGGCGATGTCGCTTTCCTGACCGCGATCCTGATCGGCATCGACATCACGCTGGCCGGTCTCTTCTGGACGATGGACGAAGGCAATGTCCTTGGCCGCCTTCTGCGGAAGGTCCTCTATGTCGGTGTCTTCGCACTGATCCTGAATAATTTTGCAGGCCTCGCCGACATCATCTTCCGCTCCTTCGCAGGCCTCGGTCTGCATGCGGCCGAGAACGAACTGACCGCCGACGATCTGCTCCGGCCGGGTTATCTCGCCGGCATCGGCTTCGAGGCCGCCTGGCCGCTCCTGCAACAGGCGGGCTCGCTGATGGGCTTTACGAGTTTCTTCAACCATGCGGTCACCATCATCGTGTTGGTCCTCGCCTGGACGGTCGTCATCGCCGCCTTCTTCATCCTGGCGGTGCAGCTCTTCATT
>JAHBYM010000253.1 GCA_019635975.1 Parvibaculum sp.
GAGCGGTTCATCCCCTTGCACATGATGTAGGAGAGGATCGCGCCCGACGAGCCGACCAGCGCGCCGACGATGATCAGCGCGAGGTTGCCGAGCGTGAAGCCGATGCCGGCCGCCGCCCATCCGGAATAGGAGTTGAGCATCGACACGACGACGGGCATGTCGGCGCCGCCGATTGGAATGATGATCAGGAAGCCGATGACGAAGGCGAGCACCGTGATCAGCAGGAAGAGTTCGACCGTCTGACGCGACGGGTCAGAGCAAAGCCAGCCGATGCCACCGACGATGACGATGGCGATGGCCGCGTTGATGACGTGCCGTCCGGGCAGCATGATCGGCGCGCCCGACATATTGCCGTTGAGCTTGGCAAACGCGATGATCGAACCCGAAAAGGTGATCGCGCCGATGGCCGCGCCGATGCCCATTTCAATGAGATTGGCGGCGTGGATCGCGTGGAAGGTGCCGATGCCATAGGCTTCCGGCGCGAGGAAGGCCGACCAGGCGACGAAGACCGCGGCGAGGCCGACCAGCGAGTGGAAGGCCGCGACGAGCTGCGGCATCTGCGTCATGGCGATGCGCCGCGCGATGAAGGCGCCGATGCCGCCGCCGATGGCGACGCCGACAAGGATTAGCGCCCAGGTCAGCGTGTTCTGTGCCTGCAGCAGCGTCAGCGTGGTGACGACGGCGATCGCCATGCCGATCATGCCGTAGACATTGCCCTGACGCGACGTTTCGGGCGAGGAAAGTCCCCTGAGCGCCAAGATGAACAGCACCGCCGAAACGACGTAGAGAATGGCCGCTATGTTGACTGACATGTCCCCGGCCCCCTCAGCGCTGCTTTTTCTTGTACATGGAGAGCATTCGCTGGGTCACCAGGAAGCCGCCGAAGATGTTGACCGACGCCAGCACCACCGCAACGAAGCCGAAGCTCTTGGAAAGCCAGCCCCCCTCGCCGGCCTGCGCGACATCGAGGCCGACGGCGATCAGCGCGCCGACAATGATGACCGACGAAATGGCGTTGGTGACCGACATCAACGGCGTGTGCAGCGCCGGCGTGACGCTCCAGACGACGTAATAGCCGACGAAAATCGCGAGCACGAAGATCGCGAGCCTGAAAACAAAAGGATCGACAGCGGCCGCTTCCATCAGTTGCCTCCCTCGCGAAGTGACGGGTGCACGATCTGACCGTCTCGGGTCAGGCAGGTGCCCGTAATGGTTTCGTCTTCCCAGTCGATCTTCAGGGCCTTGGTTTCCTTGTCGATCATGGGTGTGATGAAGTTGAGGAGGTTCTTCGCATAAAGCGACGAGGCATCGACCGCGAGCTGCGCGGCCACGTTGAGATCGCCGATCAGCGTGACGCCGTGCTTGACGACGCGCTTGCCGGGCTCCGACAGCGGACAGTTGCCGCCGCGTTCGACCGCGAGATCGACCAGGATCGAACCCGGCTTCATCGTCTTGACCATTTCCTCGCTGACAAGCTCCGGCGCCGGACGGCCCGGAATGAGCGCGGTGGTGATAACGATGTCCTGCTTCTTGATGTGTTCGGCAACAAGCGCGGCTTGGGCCCGCTTGTAGTCGTCCGACATTTCCTTGGCATAGCCGCCGGCCGCGTCGCCGCTCTCTTCGGACTCGACCATCACGAAGGTGCCGCCGAGGCTTTCAACTTGCTCCTTGGTGGCCGAGCGCACATCGGTCGCCGAAACGATGGCGCCGAGGCGCTTGGCTGTGGCAATCGCCTGCAGGCCGGCGACGCCGACACCCATGACGAAAACGCGCGCCGGCGCGATGGTGCCGGCCGCCGTCATCATCATCGGCATGGCGCGGGTGAAGGCCGCCGCCGCGTTGATCACCGCCTTGTAGCCGGCCAGGTTCGACTGCGAGGACAGGACGTCCATCGACTGTGCGCGGCTGATGCGCGGCATCAGCTCCATCGCAAACGCGTTGACACCGGCCGCCGCATATTTCTGGAAACGCGCCTTGTCGTCATAGGGATTGAGAATCGCGGCGAGCATCGCCCCGCGCTTCATCAATCCGAGTTCTTCGTCGGTGGGCGCACGCACCTTGAAGACGATGTCGGCATCCTTCAGCGCATCGGCGGCGCTTGACGCAATCTCCGCCCCCGCCTCACGGTAAAGCGCATCCGAAATCGAGGCGCCGGCGCCGGCGCCCGCTTCGACCGTTACCTGAAGGCCGAGCGCCGTCAGCTTCTTCACCGTCTCGACCGACGCCGCCACGCGGGGTTCGTCGTCGAGCCGTTCCTTCGGGATCGCAAGTTTCATGGATTGTCGCCTGTTCCCCGAACGGCCCGGCCGCCGCCGTCACCGCTCAAGTGAGAATAAGAATTATTCCAATACAACGCGCTAGCGGGTGGTTTCAAGCTGGAATGGCCCGATAGCCCCCGTGTCGCGCGTGAACGCGTCGTCAGAGAAGGAAGAACGCCATCAGGATGAGAAGCACGGCGATGCCGACGGTGCCCCATTTGCTCATCTCGATGAAGGCGTCGTAGGTCGAGAGGTGGGATTTGACGTCCATCTCTTCGCCCCAGCCGTCCTGCGCCTTGTTCTCAGCCATGCTACCTCGCCGGTTTTCTGCTCCGCCCAAGCCTGTTTTGAGCGAGCCGGACTATAGCAAACGAACCGCCTGCGGCAAGCGCTCAAGCCCCGCGCCCCTGCCCCGGACGGGCGTGCCGGATGTGCATATCCGAACAGGCGGACGGGCTACTCGCCGAAGGGCGAGGGCAGCGGCCCGGCGGCGGCCTTGCGCGAGGGCGCCGAATGGTCCCAGTCGGCCAGAAGCGCGCGCAGCGCCGCCACGAAGGCCAGCGGCTGGTCGAGCATCACGTGGTGCCGCGCCTGAGGGATTTCGATGACAGGCGCCGCACGGCCGAGCAGGTTGAACATGTATTCGCCAATCTCGGCCGGCAGCAGCACCGAGAACTCGCCGCGCATGAT
>JAHBYM010000254.1 GCA_019635975.1 Parvibaculum sp.
TCGGTGTCAGCGTATTTACCGGCGAAGCCTTCTTGGTTTCGCCGATGAAGCCGAAGTTGATCGGCAGACCGACCTGATAGACGGTCTTTCCGTCGACCTTCAGCGCCTTCATACGCTTGGTCACCATCGCCTTGCCCTTGACCTCGCCGCGGTTGGACCAAACGCGGACCATCTGGCCGTGCTTGATGCCCTTCTCGCTTGCAAGTT
Organism: Parvibaculum sp.; assembly: GCA_019635975.1. Taxonomy (GTDB): domain Bacteria; phylum Pseudomonadota; class Alphaproteobacteria; order Parvibaculales; family Parvibaculaceae; genus Parvibaculum. Next base: position 208 of record JAHBYM010000254.1, read on the forward strand.
CTTCAGACATTTCCACGAAGAACTCCGGCTGCGTCACCGCATTGAGGTGCACGGACTTCGTCCAGTAGTGGAAGTGCTCGGTCAGGCGGTAGGTCGTCGCGACATAGGGGAAATCCTTGGCGGTGCCGAAGACTTCCATGTCGCCCTTGAACACACGCGCCGCCGGGTTGCCCTTAACCTTCGGCCACAACACGTTCTCGACCGGAGATTCGAAGGGTTCATAGTGCGTGGGGAACGGACCTTCCGCCATCATGCCACGCGCGAACAGGCGGGAAACGCCTTCCGGGTTCATGATGAACGGCATGGTGCCGCGCTCCGGCGGAATAGTCGGCACGAAGTCGGGAACGTCCGCGCCGCCCCAGTTCTTGCCGTTCCAGAACACGTACTTCTTGGCATCGCTCCACGGGTTGCCATCGACGTCCGCGGACGCGCGATTGTAGAGGATGCGGCGGTTGGCCGGCCAGGCAAAACCCCAGGTGCCGTAAACATTCATCCCGGAGGGATCTTTGTTGTCGCGGCGCTGGGAAAGATTGCCGTTCGGTCCGTAGACGCCCGTGTAAATCCACTGGGCGCCGTCGGTCGTGCCGTCGTCGCGCATTTCGCCGAAGCTCGCGAGCTGCTGACCCGCAGCGCGCGTAACCTTGCCCTCGGCGTTCGTGAGATCGACGATTGCCTTGCCGTTGATCTCCTTGAGCAACTCGTCCGCCGTCGGTTCGAGCGGATTTTTGTAGCTCCAGTCGATCGCCATCAGCGGTTCGGCGCCCTTGCCGCCTTCCTTCTCGTACATCTTGCGAAGACGCATGAAGAGGTCAGCGACAATGTCGGCATCCTTGCGGGATTCGCCGACGAGATCGGCCGCCTGCCATTTCCACTGAATCGAGCGGCTCGAATTGGTGAGCGAGCCGTCTTCTTCGGCGAAGGATTGGCACGGCAGCATCAACACTTCGGTCTGGATGCTGGCGGTGTTCACGTTGTTGAACTCGCCGTGGTTTTCCCAGAACCGAGCCGTGTCAGTTTCGATCGGATCGATGCTGACAAGAAGTTTCAGCTTGGCGAGCGCTGCGACGTTCTTGTTCTTGTAAGAAACGGACATCAGCGGGTTGAAGCCCTGGCAGATGAACACGTTCACCTTGCCCTGATGCATTTCCTCGAACATGCGAAGCACGTCGTAGGCCACGTCGACTTTCGGCAGCCACGAATAGCCGAACTCGTTGTCCTTGGTCGCCTTCTCGCCGTACATCGACTTCAGAAGGCTGACGTAGAACTTGCGATAGTTCTGCCAGTAGCTGGTCTGGTTCGGCTGTAGCGGCTTGAACGTCCGCTTGCCGAGATGCGACTCGAGCGTGGGCTCGCTGTCGATCGGCAACGCCATGTAACCTGGCGTCGAGGCCGAAAGCAGCCCGAAGTCGGTAATGCCCTGCACGTTGGAGTGACCGCGCAGCGCGTTGATGCCGCCACCGGGTACGCCGATGTTGCCGAGCAGCAACTGGAGCATCGCCGCGGAGCGGATGTTCTGCGAGCCGTGCGAATGCTGCGTCCAGCCGAGCGCGTACATGATCGTCATCGAACGATCGCGCGTGCCCGTAGAAGCCGCCCATTCGGCAACCTTCAGGAATTTGTCCTTCGGGGCGCCGGTGATGCGTTCGACCATTTCCGGCGTGTAAACCGAGAAATGCTTCTTCATCAGCTGATAAACGCAGCGCGGATCCGACAGCGTCGGGTCCTTCTTGGCGAATCCGTCGGTGTCGATGACGTATTCCCAAGTCGAGCGATTATAGCTGCGGTTCGCTTCGTTGTAGCCCGTGAAAAGACCGTCCTTGAAATCGAACTCGTCTTTCACGATGTAAGCGGCGTTCGTGTAGTTCGCGACATAATCCTTCTGGATTTTGTCGTTCGACAACACGTAGTTGATGACGCCGCCGAGGAAGGCGATGTCGGTGCCCGCGCGGATCGGAGAATAGTGGTCGGACACGGCAGCCGACCGCGTGAAGCGCGGATCGACGACCATAAGCTTCGCGCCACGTTCGGCTTTCGCCTCGGTGACCCACTTGAATCCGCAAGGATGCGCTTCGGCGGCATTGCCGCCCATGATCAGAACGACATCAGCATTCTTGATGTCGGTCCAGGAGTTCGTCATTGCACCGCGACCGAATGTTGGGGCCAGACTGGCCACCGTCGGTCCGTGTCATATTCTCGCTTGTGTCTCGACTCCGAGAAGTCCAAGGCCGCGCGTGGCTTTCCACGTCAACCATCCGGACTCGTTGGTGATGGAACTGCCCGAGAGCCACATGGTGCTCGCGAGGCGGTTGACCTTCACGCCGTCCTTGTTGGCTTCGACGAAATTCGCATCGCGGTCGGCCTTGATCGCTTTCGCGATCTTGTCCATCGCGGCGTCCCAGGAGATCGGCTCGAACTTGTTGGCGCCCGCCTTGCGAAGCATCGGCTGCATGACGCGAGTCTTCGACTTGATGTAGTCGATCGCGCCAGCCCCCTTCGGGCAAAGCGTGCCGCGGTTGACCGGGTTGTCGGCGTCACCCTCGATGTGGGTGACTTCCATCTTGTTGGTCTGCGCGTTCTTGGCCGAGAAGATCACCATGCCGCAGCAAACGGCGCAGTACGGGCACGTCGAGCGCGCCTCCTTGGTCATCGCGAGTTTGTAAGGGCGGATCGCAGCCGCATGCGCGACTTCCGCCTCACCAAACCCGAGCGCGCCAAGCGTCGTTCC
>JAHBYM010000255.1 GCA_019635975.1 Parvibaculum sp.
ACGCACGACGACGATCATGCCGATGCCGCAATTGAAGGTGCGGCCCATTTCGGTGTCGTCGATCCCGCCAAGTTCCATCAGCCAGCGGAACACCGGCGGCATCTCCCACGATGCGCCTTCGATTTCGGCGGCAAGCCCGTCGGGCAGCACGCGCGGAATGTTTTCGACGAAGCCGCCGCCGGTAATATGCGCCAGCGCCTTGATCGCGCCGGTTTCGCGGATCGCCTTCAAGACGCTCTTCACATAGATGCGCGTCGGCGTCAGCAGCACTTCGCCGATGCTGGCGCCACCGCCGCCGGGAAAAGGCGCCGAATAAGAGATACGGCTGTCCTCGACGATCCGCCGCACAAGCGAATAGCCGTTGGAATGGAAGCCCGAAGACGCAAGCCCCAGCAGCACATCGCCCTCGGCGACATCGCCGCGCGGCAGCACGCCGTCGCGTTCGACCGCGCCGACCGCGAAACCCGCGAGGTCGTAGTCGTCCCTGGCATACATGCCCGGCATCTCGGCCGTCTCGCCGCCGATCAGCGCGCAGCCCGCCTGCCGGCAGCCTTCCGCGATGCCGGCGATCACCTCGCGCGCCACATCGACATGCAGCTTACCGGTGGCGTAGTAGTCGAGGAAGAACAGCGGCTCGGCCCCTTGCACCACAAGGTCGTTGACCGACATGGCGACGAGATCGATGCCGACCGTGTCGTGGATGTTGGCGTCGATGGCGACGCGGAGCTTGGTGCCGACGCCGTCATTCGCGGCGACCAGTACCGGGTCCTTGAAGCCACAGGCCGCGAGATCGAAGAGCCCGCCGAAGCCTCCTAGCGCCGCGTCGGAGCCGGTGCGCCGGGTCGAGGCCGCCAGCGGCCCGATGGCGCGCACCAGCGCGTTGCCCGCGTCGATGTCCACGCCCGCCTCCGCATAGGTGTAGCGGTTGGTGCGGTCCTTCGGGGGGGTAGGGGCCATCGCTGCGGTTTCCGGGACTCGAATGGGGGAAAGAGCGCACAAATCACCCGAAATCGCCCTCCGGCGCAAGAGAAAGGCTAAAAATCCCGACGCCCCGCCTTCGCGCGCTCCCTGCGGTGATATAGTGTCCGGCGAGGCGCGCACCACCGCCGCCGAATATCGTGACGGATCAAGGGCCTATCGATGATTTCTGCTATCGGAGTTTTGCGCGCGCCGGGCCTCGCCCTTGCGATTCTTGCCGGCATTGCCGCGCCGGCATTTGCCAATGACATCTTCACGGTGCGCGGCATCGCCGTCGACCGCACCGCCGACACCGCCACAGCGGCCCGCGCCGCCGCGCAGGCCGAGGGTCAACGTCTTGCGCTTGCTGAGGTGATGAAGAAACTGACGCTGCCCGAGGATTGGGGCGCGCTGCCGGAAGTCGACGAGGCGACGGCGCAGGGCGCGGTGCGCGGCTTCCAGGTCGCTAACGAGCGAACGAGCGCCACGCGCTATATCGCCGAAATGATCGTCAGCTTCCAGCCCGAAGCCGTGCGGCGGATGCTGCGCGGCGCGAACATACCTTTTGGCGAAACACAGGCCCGGCCCGCCGTGCTGCTGCCGATACTGCGCCGCGACGACCGCCGCATTCTCTGGGACGACGACAATCCCTGGCGCGGCGCCTGGGCCTCGCTCGACCTCGTCAATGCGATGACGCCGCTGGTCCTGCCATTGGGCGACATCGCCGAGATCAATTCGGTTACGCCCGACGTTGCGCTTTCGAGCGACGAAAACGCGCAAGCCGCCCTCAACGAAATGGCGGCCAATTATGGCGCTGCCGATGTCGTCGTGGCGGAGGCGGTGCTGAGCGGCGGCAGGCTCGACGTGACGCTCGCCACACGCGGTGCCGCGGCATCCGCGCCCATCCGGCAGAGCTTCAGCGGCGCCGACGAGGCGGAAATGATGCGCAACGCGGCGCGCACGATGCTCGATGCGATGGCGCTGCAATGGAAGCGGCAGATCATCGTCCGCGACACATCGCTTCACACCCTGACCGCCTCGGCAAGCTTTGCCAGTCTTGAGGAGTGGGAGCGCATTCGCAACAGCCTGACGACCGCGCCGCTGGTGCAAGGGCTCGAAGTGCTGGGCATTTCGTCGAACGGCGCCGAGCTGCGCATTTCCTACAAGGGCAGCGCCGACATGCTGTCGCTGTCGCTCTTGCAGCGCAATGTGCAGCTTGCCGGCGCCACGTCGACACAAGCCGATCCCGACGTCTATTCGCCGATTGCAGCGGCGGCGCCCATCTGGCGTCTCAGCGTCGGCCCTTGAGCCACGGATCTCGCATGACCATTCAGCGGCAGTTTGCAATCTGGGCGCTTGTCATCGGCGTCTTTGTGCTTTCGCTGTGGCTGCTGAAAAGCATTCTCCTGCCTTTCGTCGCCGGCATGGCTATCGCCTATCTTCTCGATCCGCTGGCCGACCGGCTGGAGCGCCTCGGCCTGTCGCGGCTGCTGGCGACGACGCTGATCACGGTGACGTTCCTGGCGCTGACCGTTGTGTCGATGATCCTACTGCTGCCGGTCCTCTACAACCAGTCGATGGCATTGCTGGAAATCATGCCGGACCTGATCCAGCGCGGTCAGTTGTTCATGCTTGAATTGGGCGACGGGAGGCTGGCGCAATTGCTCGGCGCGCGCGCGCCCGATGTCGAAAAGGCGATTACCGACAGTGTCGGCAATTCGGTGAAGTGGCTGGTCGATCTGTTGCCGTCGCTGGGCTCGCAAGGCTTGCAATTTGTCGGTCTGATCTCGCTGATTGTCGTGACGCCGGTGGTGGCCTTCTA
>JAHBYM010000256.1 GCA_019635975.1 Parvibaculum sp.
CGCGTAGTCCACGTAACGCTCGAAGCCGAAGCCCTGCTCGAACACGAAGGGGATCATGCCGGAACGCGCCTTGTCGGTATCGGTCCAGACATGGGAGCGGTAGGAGAGATAGCCGTTGGGCTTTCCTTCCGTGAACGGAGAATTGGCGAAGATCGCGGTTGCCACAGGTTGCAGCGCGATGGCGACGCGCAGCTTCTTCACCATGTCGGCTTCCGACGCGAAATCGAGGTTCACCTGCACGGTGCAGGAGCGGTACATCATGTCGAGACCCATGGTCCCGACCTTCTTCATGTATTCGGTCATGATCTTGTAGCGGCCCTTGGGCATGACCGGAATTTCGTCGCGCCGCCAGTTGGGCGTGAAGCCGAGGCCCAGAAAGCCGATGCCATGTTCGTCGCCGACTTCCTTGACCTGGGCCAGATGGTCGTGAAGCTCCGAACAGGTCTGGTGCAGCGTTTCGAGCGCCGCGCCCGAGAGCTCGAACTGGCCGCCGGGCTCCAGCGAGATGTTGCCGTGGCCTTCGCTTTCGAGGCCGATGATGTGTTCGCCTTCCATCACCGGCTGCCAGCCGAAGCGGGTCAGGCCCTCGAGCATCGCGCGGATGCCGTGGTCGCCGCCATAGGGGATGGGGGTCAGGTTTTTCGCGCAGAAGGGAAATTTCTCGTGCTCGGTGCCGATGCGCCAATCCGCTTTCGGCTTGTTGCCGCGCTCCAGCGCGGCCACGAGATCGCGACGGTCGGCGATGGGCTCGGGCCCGGCGACGAGTATGCTCATGCGAGCCCCTTTGTTCCTCCGCGGACCTCGGCGCGGCCGGGTCCGTCTCACGGCGCTCTGCGGCGCCGCCCAGATGTAGGAGCGCCATTCGCCGCTGACAAGCGCAAATCTCGCGGCGCAATTTACACTCATTTCATACAGCCGGCATTTTACAGATCGGGGCTGCGGGATGTACTGGTAACAGGCGCGGCCACAAAGGAGCGAGGCGATGCGGATCGGCATTCTGACGGGCGGCGGCGACGTGCCGGGGCTCAATTCCTGCATCAAGGCGGTGACGCGGCGCGCGGCCGAGCTGGGCTGGGAGGTTGTGGGCTTTCGCCGCGGCTGGGCGGGGCCGCTCAACTACAATCCCGACGATCCGGCGGGCAGCGCCGAGCATCTGATGCCGCTCGACACCGAGGCCGTGCGCACCATCGACCGCATGGGCGGCACGATCCTGCACACGACGCGCACCGACCCGCAATGGATGATCGAAGACCGCCTGCCGGACTTCCTGAAGGGGAAATTCAAGCTCGGCGACAAGGGAACCGTCGACACCACGCCACACATATTGCGCGTGTTCGAACATCTCGGCATCGACGTGATGATCACGATCGGCGGCGACGGCACGCTTGCCTATGCCGCACAGCTTCACAACGAAGGCATGAAGATCGTTTCGATCCCGAAGACCATGGACAATGACGTGTTCGGCACCGATTACTGCATCGGCTTTTCGACCGCCGTGTCGCGCTCGGTCGAGCATATCAACGCGCTCAGGACATCGACCGGCAGCCATGAGCGCATTGCCGTGGTGGAGATGTTCGGACGGCATTCGGGCGAGACGGCGCTGATCGCCAGCTATCTTGCCGATGTCGACCGCGCGATCATCGCCGAAGTGCCTTTCGATGTGGGCCGCCTTGCCGAGCTCGCGGCCGCCGACCGGATGGAGAATCCCGCGCGCTACGCCATGGTCGTCATTTCCGAGGGCGCGCGCATCGAGGGCGGCGAGCACCAAACCTACGGAAAGGCCGACGAATACGGGCGCAAGAGGCTCGGCGGCATCGGGCATCTTGTCGGCGAAGAGCTGGCGCGGCTGACCGGCGTCGACACGATCACGCAGTCGCTCGCCTATCTGATGCGGGCCGGGCCGCCCGATGCGCTCGACCAGATGGTGGCCAAAGGTTTCGGCACGCTGGCGGTGCAGGAAATTGCCGCCGGGCGCAACGGTTTCATGACCGCCGTGCGCGACGGCAACTATACGACGGTGCCGGTCGAGACCTGCGTGACCCGGAAGAAGCGCGTCGACGTGGCCGCGTTCTACGATGTGGATGCCTATCGCCCGCGAATCGCGCAGGTGAAAGGCATGCCGATGTTTTTGTATTGAGGCGGCGGACGCCGGCTCGCCGCAACCCTATCGCTTCAACTGCATCAGCTGGCGGGCTTCGCCGTCGTCGCCGATGGTCAGGAAGCCGAGGCGCTCGTAGAGCGAGTGCGCGTCGGTGGTGGAGAGCATGATGCGGTGGACGGAAGCCAGCGCCGGATCGCCGACCATCGTCTCGACGATCCATTTGCCGTGGCCGGCGCCGCGATGGACCGGGAGGATGTAGACGTCGCTCATCCAGGCGAAGCGGGTCATGTCGGTGACCATGCGGCCGAAGCCCGCCTGCTCGCCGTCCGGCGAATAAAGACCATAGGCACGCGAATTCTGAATGCTGGTCCAGAGATTTTCCGGCGAAACATCGCGCGCCCAGTAGGTCGCCCCGAGCATCTTCAGGATCGATTCCCGGTCGAGGCGCGATTTGTCGGTGTTGATCTCGAAGCCGTGGCGGCTCCATGACGAAACGTCGGAAGAACTCATACGCCTACTCTCACTTTTTGTTGTTGTTCTTGTCTATCTGGCTCCCGCGCGTTGGGCATAGGTCCAGGCTTCCTGTGCGAGCGGCCGCACATTCTGCGCCATCTGCTTGGCATGTTCGCTCGATGCCGTTCCGTCCCTCACCCGCCCCGCGATTCCCTGCAG
>JAHBYM010000257.1 GCA_019635975.1 Parvibaculum sp.
TGCTTCCGCGCCCGGCGCCGCCGCCCGCACCGCGCGCCAGTTCGCCGCCACCGCGCCCAGATCGACGGTCAACACGCCGCCCGCCGCGGCAAATTCTGTGTCGGTAACGATGATTGACGCTCGCTTGTGAATCGAAGGACAGCCCGCGCGATCATACTGGATCGTGCCGCCGGGGAAACCGCGCTTTCGCCGCCGGAAACCTGAGCGCGAAATCGCGCTATTCGCGCGCGCCATGGTTAACGCGCACCGCCGCCCGCATCCCGCCGCCGAAGCAACTCCTTAACAGTCTCCGCCGATACTTTCATGGCCCTCGGAGCCTCTTGCGATGTATCGACAACCGACCCGGAATCGCCAGGCGATACACATCGCCGCTGCGCTCCTCATGGGCGCGGCGCTGTGGGTCGTTGGCATGGGCCCCGCCGCATCGCGCGAAGCCGTCGCATCGCCGTCCACCGCCGGCATCGCCTCGGGCAAGAACCTCTCGCTCGCCACTGGCTGGACCGTCTATCGCGACGCCATCGTGCCGGCCGCGCGCTTCGCCGGCGGCTGCGGACTTTCCTTCGACGGCCTTGAAGCCCGCGCCGTCGCGCTCCCCGATGTCTGGGGTCCGGCGCTCACCGCCGATGTCACCACCGGCCACGGCGCCGCCACCTATTGCCTCGACCTCGCCCTCCCTCAAACCTCGCAGATCCTCGGCCTCGCGATGGGCACCACGCGCTCGGTCTACGCGATCTACGCGGTGTCGGCGGAGCCGGGCGGCGCGGCGCATGTCCAGCTCCTGCACCGCAACGGCGATCCGGCCCGGGCGGAGCACCTCGTCCCTGTCAATCCCACCGCGCCCGTCATTGCCCTGCCATACGATCTGCGGCACTTCCGCCTCGTCGTGCAGCTCGCCAACCACGTCCACAAGCAGGGCGGCATCGTCGATGTGCCCGAGATCGGTTTCCTGCAGCAGATGGACTCGATGCAGCGCCGCGCCAGCGCCTTGCCGACGGCGCTCGCGCTGGTGCTTGTCCTTGCTGCCGTCGCCACGCTGGTCGTCGGCCGCTCCTCCAGCTATTTCAACGGCCATCTGATCTTCGCCGCCCTCTGCGGCGCGTCGGCCCTGCGTGTCTTCCTGGTCAGCAACCTGATCTGGGACTATCTGCCGGCCTTTCCGGAGGCGCGGAAATACGATCTCGAATATCTCTCCCTCTTCCTGATCGCACCGGCCTATTACGCCTTCATCTGCTATCTCTTCCGCGAGGGCAGGGTGATCTGGATCGACAAGCTGATTTATGTCGTCTCCGCCGCCTTCTGCCTTTTCGCCCTGCTTGTCGCGCCGCTGATGGCGCCGGGCACGATCACGCTGCTGCGCGAGCCCTTCCAGCTTCTCTGGGCTGTCATCATCGTATCGGTTGGCGTCACGGTCCTGCGCGCCCTGTTGACGGAAAGGGAAGCCCGCTCCGACGCGCTGCTCGTCCTCCTCGCGGCGATGGCCTATTTCGTCTACGAAGTCCTTTCGAGCATGAAGATCATCGGCGCGTCGATGGAGCTTTCCAATCTTCTGATCGTCTTCGTCACCACGCTCCACATCCGCGCCTTCATGCTAAAATACCGCCGCGTCGAAGGCGAACGCGACACGCTGCACCGGAATCTCCACGAGGCGAATGCGGTTCTCGAGGCGCGCGCGGCGGACCTCTCCCGCGCGCTGCGCCTCGCCGAACAGGCATCGCAGGCGAAGTCAGAGTTTCTCGCCACCATGAGCCACGAGCTTCGCACGCCCCTGAACGCCATCATCGGATTTTCCGAAATGATGAAGCACGAAATGTTCGGGCCCCTCGGCAACGGAAAATATGCGGACTACGCGACGGACATCAACGAGAGCGGCACCCATCTTCTCGATCTCGTCAGCGACATCCTCGACATTTCGCGCGTCGAATCCGGCACCGACACGCTCAATGAAGAGGAAGTCAGCGTCGAGGACGTCGCCCGTCAGGTGCTCGACACGATGCGGCTGAAAGCCGACCGGGCGGGCGTCGCCTGCCGCCTTGAAGTGCCGAACGCGCTGCCGCCGGTCCGCGCCGACGAACGCAAGATCAGACAGATCGTCACCAATCTTGTCGGCAATGCGATCAAGTTCAACGTTCCCGGCGGCACGGTCGCGGTGAGGCTCGGTCTCGATGCGGATGGTTTCAGCATCGCCGTGTCCGACACCGGCATCGGCATCGCGCGCGACGACCTCCCCAAGGCGCTCTCCCGCTTCGGCCAGGTCGAGGGCCATCTCAGCCGCACCTATGACGGCCTCGGCCTCGGTCTCTCGATCGTGCAGTCCCTGACCGGCCAGCACGACGGCCGCTTCGCCATCGAAAGCGAACCCGGCCGCGGCACAACCGTCACCGTCACCTTGCCCCCCGACCGCTGCCTCGAAATGAACCTCGCGCAAGCGGCGGGGTAGGGCGCGCTTTGCGAAACGCGGCAGCGATGCCCTCCGCGTCACCCCACCCAAAAATGTCATCGCGGGATTTATTCCCGCGACCCACTCGCATTTCGTCCCGGTTTGCCGTTGAGGTTTTCATCAATGCGCGCGGCAGGCGAGGGCGCAAACACCGCAAGTGCCCTGCCTGCGGGTGTGCCAATGAATCCCGGCAACAAGTGCCGGGATGACACCGAGGGGGAGGAGGGGCAGGGGGTATCTCCAATCCCACACTCCCCACCATCGTCATTGCCGGACTTGATCCGGCAATCCAGAAGGCGCGTCAGCGCCGTC
>JAHBYM010000258.1 GCA_019635975.1 Parvibaculum sp.
CTGGTGCTTTCGGCGAGCGCGCGGAGGCGGGCGTCCGAAATGTCGGCGAGGCGGCCGGTGACTTCGGCCCGCGCGCACCAGCGGTCGGCGAGGCGCTTGGGCAACGCCCGCGCGAGCGCGGTTTCGACATCCTGTTTGGAGTGCACGGCGCGGGCTTCCTTCAGGGCGGCGAAAACATCCGTGTGCGGTGCAAGATCGACTTCGATCTCCTCGCCCGGCCGCCAGTAGGACGAGATTTGCAGGATGGCGGGGCCCGACAGCCCCTTATGCGTGAAGAGCAGCGCCTCGGCGAAGCGCGCCTTGCCGCACGCAACGGTGGCATCGACCGCGACGCCGGCGAGGCCGTCGAGCTCCGCTTTCAGGCCCGCATCGAAGGTGAAGGGAACGAGCGCCGGGCGCGGTGCGACGACGCCCAAGCCGAACTGGCGGGCGATATCGTAAGCCAGGCCCGTGGCGCCGATTTTCGGGATCGACAAGCCGCCGGTGGCGACGACGAGCTTCGCGCAGGAAAGCGCGCCCTCGCCTGTCGTCACGCGGAAGCCGGTTTCGGTTTTTTCGATGGCCGCGATTTTCGTTTCGAGGCGGAGGACGGCGCCGGCGCGCGCGCATTCGGCGAGCAGCATGTCGATGATCTGTTGCGAGGAACCGTCGCAGAACAACTGGCCGAGCGTCTTTTCGTGCCAGGCGATGTTGTGGGCTTCGACCTTCGCGATGAAATCATGTTGCGTGTAGCGCTTCAGCGCCGAGATGCAGAAGGACGGGTTTTCGGAGAGGAAGTTTTTCGGGCTCGTGTGCAGGTTGGTGAAGTTGCAGCGGCCGCCGCCGGAGATGCGGATTTTTTCGCCCGGCACCTTCGCGTGATCGAGAACCAGAACCGAACGGCCGCGCGCGCCCGCAACGCCCGCGCAGAAAAGCCCGGCGCCGCCCGCACCGAGGATGATGACGTCGTGATGTTCGGGGGCGGGCATGCGGGGAGTCCTTGACTGGTGTGGAAGGAGGGGTCGAGCAAGTATCCAGCCCTTCGCTTGCGCTTCGGGCGTTCGAGGCTCGAAAAGGTCCACCGGACCTTTTCGTTCGCTGGCGCGAACCGCCTCTCACCCCCCTCACCCTTCCGCGGGCTGACGCCCGCTCCCTCCCTCTCCCCGCTGGGGAGAGGGAAGGGGCCCGGCGATGCGGCGAATCCGCGTCGTTGGGAAGGGTGAGGGGGCCTTCCCTATTCCGCCGCCTGGCGCTTCAGCGCATGCAGCGCCATCAGCATGCCGTGCGCGACGCCTTCGGCCGAGGCCGGGTTCTGGCCCGTCACGACGCGGCCCTCGCGACAGACATGGCGCTCGAAGGGTTTGCCGCCCTCGAAGCGCGCGCCGAGGCCGCGCAGTTGCGTTTCGAGCAGGAACGGCACGACCTTGTCCTTGCCGGCCTTGCGTTCTTCCTCGTCGGTGAAGGAATTGATCAGCCGGTCCTTGACGAAAGGGGCGCCGTCGGAAAGCCGCGCGCCGAGAAGACCGGCCGGCCCGTGGCAGACCGCGCCGACGACGCCGCCTTTCTCATAGACTTCGGAAATGAGGCGCGATAGCGCGTCATTGTCGGGCATGTCCCACATGCAGCCATGACCGCCCGGCAGATAGACCGCGTCGAAATCCTTGGCCGCGAGCTTTTCGACCGGAATTGTGTTTTCGAGCGCCTTCATTGCCTGCCTGTCGTCGCGAAAGCGGCGCACCGATTGCGGACGCTCGTCTTCGCTTTCAGCGAGGCTCGACGGGTCGTGAGGCGGCGCGCCGCCCGCGATCGAGCCGAGCGTCACCTCGGCGCCATCGTCGAGAAACTCGTAATAAGGCGTCGTCATCTCTTCGTAGTGGAAGCCGGTCCTGTCGCCGCTGTCGCCGAGCTTGCCGTGAGAGGTGAGGACGATTGCAATACGGGATTTCGCCATGTCGCTCTCCTGTCCTGTCGGTTTCGGAAAGCGCCTCGCGGGATCGCGCGAGACGCGCCCCTTGAGGAATGAAATAGGTTCGACGCCGCGCGGGGAAAGCCCCCGCGCGTGCACGATGCGTGTTTCGCATAATGCGGGGAAGGAAGGTTTTGCACGCGGAGACGCGGAGGCGCGGAGAAGAGAAGGAAGGACTCACGCAGAGGCGCAGAGACGCAGAGGTTCCGCATCTGCGGCAAGGCACTGCGTCATCCCAACCGGGAATGTCATCCCGGCGCAAGCCGGGATCCATGGACGAATCCGCTGCAACGAAAAAGAAAATTTTCTGGCGCTTCGCGCCGGAAGACTCTTCGCGCCGAAGGCGCAATCATTGAAACAATGGAGGCACGACCGGTCTCAAGAGCGCGGCACCTCTGCGCCTCTGCGTGCAGAACCTTTCTTTCTTCCTTCTCCGCGCCTCCGCGCCTCCGCGTGCAAATCTTGCAGCCTGTCGTCGGGTGACGCGGTCGCGATGGCCGGGCGGGCTTTCCCTACTCCGCCGCCGCTCTTTGCTCCGTCGCGCGGGCATGCGCCGCAATCAGCTCGACATAACGCGGGCAGAGCTCGGCGGGGAGGTCGTGGCCCATGCCTTCGATCACGACGTGTTTGGCGCCGGGCACCGACTTCGCGGTGTCCGCGCCGCCTTCCGGCCGCACCAGCGGGTCGGCATCGCCGTGAATGACGAGGAAGGGCACGGCGACCTTCTTCAGCGCCTCGACGCGGCTGCCATCGCCGACAATCGCC
>JAHBYM010000259.1 GCA_019635975.1 Parvibaculum sp.
CGTGGTATCGGGAATCGCATACCTTCCACTGTTTATCACGATGCAAGCAGCGGCATTTGCATTCGGTCTTTATCATTCATGGAAACAACAACAAGAAATTTCAACCATTGAAGACGTATCCATTGCTGAGAAAATTAAGAAGAAAATAAACTCTACGAAAAACAGAGATGTTGAGATATTCGCCATCGCCTCAATCGCCGCGCTTTTCGCAATTTTCTTTGCTGGCGACGCATATCTGATTCAAATTTACTCGCTCTTGTCTTTGTTTATTGGCCTGTACGTTTTTAACACATACATTTCAAAAAAACTGGGTGATGGAAGCTTCATGTTAGCGACGATCGGCTTCCTTGCGTTTGTGACCATCTTCAACCTAGGAGCTGGCAACGCGATATCAGATCAAAGAAGCCGCTCAGAGGTTTTGATAATCAGAACTGCTACCAAAACAGTCTCCGCATCAGCGGCGCGTGTTTTCCCCGATAGCATTTTGTATTTCGAGAACGGTATACCAACATTTATCAGCTCCCAGAATGTTCTTGAAATAACGTATCGGAAACCTCGTATGGATACACGCGGCAGAGGTTTTTGTGAGAACTTTGGCCTATGTCTACGGAACTCTCGTCCAGAAGTAGACAAAGAAGCTAAATATTAACATGACCACCTCCTCCCCCACCCCGCGCATGCTCGCCGAGAAAACCGGCGCCATCGGCTGGATGATCTTCAACAATCCCGAACGCCTCAACGCCGTCAGCCTCGACATGTGGCAGGCCGTGCCGGAAATCGTCGCCGCTTTCGACGCAGATCCCGACATCCGCGTCATCGTGCTGAAGGGTGCGGGCGACAAGGCCTTCGTCGCCGGCGCCGACATTTCGCAATTCGGCGAAAGCCGTTCCTCCGCAGAAGGCATCGAGGCCTATGAAAACGCAACGACACGCGCCTTCGACGCCATCGCCGAAGCGCAGAAGCCGACCATCGCGATGATCGACGGCTATTGCATTGGCGGCGGTCTCGGCATCGCGCTCTCCTGCGACCTGCGCTTCGCCGCCGAACACTCCACCTTCAGCATCCCGGCCGCGAAACTCGGCCTCGCCTATGCCGCATCCGGCACCGGCCGCCTGGTCCATGTTGTCGGTCCCGCTTTCGCCAAGGAAATCTTTTTCACCGCCCGCCGCTTCACGACCGGCGAAGCGCTCGCGATGGGCCTCGTCAACCGCGTCACCGCGCCCGGCGAACTCGAAGCCTTCACCCGCGACACCTGCGCCACCATCGCCGAAAACGCCCCGCTGACGGTCGCCACCGCCAAACAGGTCGTCGACGAATTCACGAAGGCACCCGGAAATTTCGACGCCGCGAAATGCGACGCGCTGATCGCCCGCTGTTTCGCCAGCGACGACTACAAGGAAGGCCGCGCCGCCTTCATGGAAAAGAGAAAACCGAAATTCATCGGCAAATAAAAACAACAGCACGACAGGGAGCAACGAAAATGGGACGTCTCGACGGCAAGGTCGCCATCATCACCGGCGGCACCAGCGGCATCGGCCGCGGCACGGTCGATCTTTTCCTGAAGGAAGGTGCGAAAGTCGTCGCCGCCGACCTGCAGGACCACAAGGGCGAGGCGATGGAGCGCGAACTCGGCGCAAACTTCTCCTATTGCCGCGCCAATGTCGCCCATGAAGACGAGATGAAAAACCTCGTCGCCCACACGGTAAAAAAATTCGGCCGCCTCGACGTCCTTTTCAACAATGCGGGCTATGGCGGCGTCGGCGGCGAACTGCACGAGATCGACATGCAGGGCTTCGACGAAACCGTCGGCGTGCTGCTGAAAGGCGTCGTGCTCGGCTACAAATATGCCGTGCCCCACATGACGGCGCAGCAATCCGGCTCGATCATCTCGACCGCCTCGGTCGCCGGCCTGCAGGCCGGATACGGCCCCCTCGTCTACTCGGCCTGCAAGGCCGCCGTGCATCACTTCTCGCGTTGCGCCGCCTTGCAGCTCGCGCCGCATTTCGTCCGCTCGAACGCAATCTGCCCCGGCGGCATCGCCACCTCGATCTTCGGTTCGGGCCTCGGCCTCGGCACCCAGGTCGCCGATCAGTTCGCCGAAGTGATGAAAACGCACCTGGCGAAAATCCAGCCGACGCCGCGCTCCGGCCTGCCGGAAGACATCGCCAATGCCGCGCTCTTTCTTGCCAGCGACGAATCCACCTTCGTCACCGGCCAGACCATCGCCGTCGATGGCGGCCTCACCGCCGGCCCGATGGCAACGCTCGGCAAACGCATCGACTTCGAGAAAGTCATCGGCGACTTCCTCGCCGGACTGCCGGAAGACGCGAAGAAGCCGGCCTGACTACTCGCCGAGGCTCCGGCCCGGCTTTCCGATGCGCAAAACCGTGTCGGTCGCGCAATCGAACGAGGCCGCATGTTCGTCCGCCGCCACGCGCGCCAGCGCGTTGGCGTCGGCATTTGCGCGCGCATCGACATAGGCGACGTGACAGGCCTCGGCGCCGATCTTCGACACCACCAGCACCTGACCGTCATAGAAAGTGCCGTCGCCGCTGTCCGGTTGCGTGTGATAGCGCACGATGGTGGCAAACGCCTTGCCGTCCTTGCCGAGCCGCCATTCGAGCATCTTGCCGAGCCGATTGAACGGCCCGAGCGTCTGGCCGGACAGCATCTTCTCGCGGTCCTGATCGTCGATCTC
>JAHBYM010000026.1 GCA_019635975.1 Parvibaculum sp.
TGGAGTGCGGCGCGTCGTTGTCGGCCACCATCGGGGCGAGGTTGAGCCGGCGCGCGTCCTCGCGCGTCATCGGGGCGCAGACGATGCCCGACGTATGGCGCACGATGAAGGCCATCTTCTCGGGCGTGCAGTGCACCGCCGAGACGATCAGGTCGCCCTCGTTCTCGCGGCCGTCATCGTCCATGACGACGACGATCTCGCCGCGCTCGAAGGCGCGGATGGCTTCGACGACTTTCTTCTGATCGTAGGGCATTGGCTCGCTTCGCTCGCTAGGCAGTAGGCAGTAGGCAGTAGGCAGTAGGCAGTAGGGGAATGTTTCTGGCAGTTACGTTGGTCAAGTCTTTCCGACTGCCGACTGCCGATTGCCGACTGCCGGCTCCCCCACCTGCCCCCTGTGCCGCAGGTAGTGATCCGCTATCACGCAGGCGACCATCGCCTCGCCGATCGGCACGGCGCGGATGCCGACGCAGGGGTCGTGGCGGCCCTTGGTGCGGACCTCGACGTCGTTGCTGTCGAGGTCGACGGAGCGGCGCGGCGTCAGGATCGACGAGGTCGGCTTGACGGCGAAGCGGGCGACGACCGGCTGGCCGGTCGAGATGCCGCCGAGGATGCCGCCGGCATGGTTGGACAGGAACAGCGGCTTGCCGTCATTGCCCATGCGCATCTCGTCGGCGTTCTCCTCGCCCGTCAGCCGCGCGGCGGCGAAACCCTCGCCGATCTCGACGCCCTTGACCGCATTGATCGACATCAGTGCGCCGGCGATGTCCTGGTCGAGCTTGGCGTAGATCGGCGCGCCGAGGCCGGCGGGCACGCCCTCCGCGACGATCTCGATCACCGCGCCGACCGACGAGCCGGCCTTGCGGATCTCGTCCAGATAGTCCGAGAAGGGCTTCACCGACGAGCGGTCCGGGGTGAAGAACGGGTTCTCGATATCGTCGACGAAGCCCCATTCCCAGCGCGCGCGGTCGATCTCCTTCTCGCCCACGGCCACCAGCGCGCCACGCACGCTCAGGCCCGGCACGACGCGGCGGGCGAGCGCGCCGGCCGCCACGCGCGCCGCCGTCTCGCGCGCCGATGAGCGCCCGCCGCCGCGATAGTCGCGAATGCCGTATTTCGTGAGATAGGTGAAATCGGCATGGCCCGGCCGGAATTTTTCGGCAATGTCGCCATAGTCCTTCGAACGCTGGTCGACATTCTCGATCAACAGCGAAATCGGCGTGCCGGTCGTCAGTTCGACGCCGTCTTCCACAAATGTGCCGGACAGAATTTTGACCGCGTCGGGCTCGCGGCGCTGGGTCGTGAAGCGCGATTGTCCCGGCCGCCGGCGGTCGAGCCAGTGCTGGATGTCCTCGGCCTTCAGCGCAAGGCGCGGCGGCGTGCCATCGACCACGCAGCCAAGCGCCGGCCCGTGGCTCTCGCCCCAGGTCGTCACGCGGAAAAGATGACCGAACGTATTGTGTGACATGGCTCCGAAATGCGCGCCCCGGCGGGGCGGCCCTTGCAATTGGTCAGGAGAAGCGCCCAGCCGGTCCGGACAGGTCTCCAAAGCGAACCATACAGGAGAAGTTCAGACGATGCTCATGTCCGGTGCGTCTTCGGCCTTCATGCCGATGACGTTGTAACCCGCATCGACATAATGGACCCCGCCGGTGACGCCCGAACCGAGATCGGAAAGCAGATAGAGGCCGGTCTTGCCGACTTCGTCGATCGTCACCGTGCGCTTCATCGGCGCGTTGAGCTCGTTCCATTTGAGGATGTAACGGAAGTCGCCGATGCCGGAAGCCGCGAGCGTCTTGATCGGCCCGGCCGAGATCGCATTGACGCGGATATTGTTGCGTCCGAGATCGACGGCGAGGTAGCGCACGCTTGCCTCGAGCGCCGCCTTGGCAACGCCCATCACGTTGTAATGCGGGATGACCTTCTCCGCGCCGTAATAGGTGAGCGTGACGAGCGAACCGCCATCGGTCATCAGCGGTTCGGCGCGGCGGCACAGCGCCGTGAACGAATAACAGGAGATCGCGAGGCTCGCGGTGAAGTTCTCGAGCGAGGTGTCGACATAGCGCCCGTCGAGTTCGTCCTTGTTGGCATAGGCGATCGCGTGGACGAGGAAGTCGAGCTTGCCCCATTCCTTCGACAGCCGCTCGAAAACGGCGTCCATGCTGGCGGCGTCCGTGACGTCGCACGGCATGACCATGTCAGACCCGACCGATTCGGCAAGCGGCGTTACGCGCTTCTGCAGCGCCTCGCCCTGATAGGTGAAAGCCAGCTCCGCGCCCTGGTCGGCGCAAGCCTTGGCGATACCCCAGGCGATCGACCGGTTGTTGGCGACACCCATGATAAGGCCGCGCTTGCCCGCCATAAGGCCGCCCTTGAGGGTCGCGCCTGCGATGCTGGTGGCTTCGTTCATCGGGTCCCCGTCTCTTGCTTTTTCGTCTGGCCGAAAATCGTCGCGCATCCTACACAAAACCCTATACCGGTCGAACAAAAAAGCCCGGAATTCGGCCATGCCGCCGCTTCACGATTCATGTCCAATCATGTCGGCTCAGAAATCGGAAAAATCCTTGCGTGGATTGTGCTTAGCCCCTGCCGTCCAGGTTGCCGCGAAGTCGCGAAGGGCCTCGTCGGAGGCCTCGGGCAGCACGATCTCAAGCGTCACATACTGGTCTCCCGGCGCACCGCCCTCGACGGCAATGCCACGGCCCTTCAAGCGGAGCCTTGTGCCCGCATTCGCGCCCGCTGGGATTGTCAGCGAGACAGGTCCGGAGACAGTGGGTGCGTCGATCCGTGCGCCGAGCACCGCTTCGGGAAGGCTGACCGGCAAGGTGAGGTGAATGTCGTGTCCCTCGCGCCGGAAATAGGGGTGCGGTTCGACGGCAACGGTAACGAGCGCGTCGCCGGCGTCCGCGCCGCCATGTCCCGCGTCGCCCTGTCCGCGCAGCCTGATCTGCCGCCCGTCGTCGATGCCGGCCGGAACATTGACCTCAAGCGTCTTGCCGCCATCGAGGCGCACACGCTTGCGGGTGCCATTGGCCGCTTCGAGAAAACTCACGCTCAGCCGGTAGCTCCGGTCGTTGCCGCGCGCGCGAAAGACACGTTTGCCGGCGCTGCGAATACCTTCGAAAAGTTCGGAGAAGATATCGTCCGGTGGCGCGGGTTCGGCTGCGTTGCGCCGCATCGTTTCCTCGAAGATCGGCGCACGCGCAGCGCCTGCCGCGGCACGCCGTTCGGCCTCAAAACGCCGTCGCGCGGCTTCGTCCTTGAGCTGATTGTAGGCCGCCGTCACTTCCTGAAAGCGGGCCTGCTGGCGCGCGGCATTGCCTTCGCTCTGGGCATCCGGGTGCAGACGTTTGGCAAGCCGCCGATAGGCAGCCTTGACCTCCGCATTGCCCGCGTCCCGCGCAAGCCCGAGAATTTCGTAAGGATCGCGCACGGCGCCCGTTTCTCCGCCCAGGTGAAACCGGAAGAATAGCCGCCGCCGCGATACGAATTGGTTAAGGATTGGCCGCGTTGTCGAGCCGGTCAAGCTCGGCCAGAGGCGGCGCGGGCGCCCGTGCCTCAAGCGCGGCATCTGCCTCCGTCGGCGGCGTCGGGCCCGGCAGGTGCGGCACCAGAACCGCCAGCCGGTCGAGCGCGCCGGCATGCCCGCTGCGTGCCGCCAGCGTGTACCAGGCAAGGGCGCGGGCCGGATCTTCCTCGACGCCGAGTCCGCGCTCATACATCACGCCGAGATTGTAGCGCGCCACCGGAACGCCGGCGACGGCGGCGGCATGAAACCAGAACGACGCTTTCCTGTAGTCCTGTGGAATGCCGTCGCCGTCGAGATACATGAAGGCCGAATTGACCTGCGAGGCGACGAGGCCGGCGCGGCCGGAGCGTTCGTAGAAGTAGAGCGCGCGCTCGGGATCCCGGTCGATGCCTTTTCCCTGCCGCAGCAACGTCGCGACATTGCGCATCGCTGCGAGATCGTCGCGTTGCGCCAGCGGCAGCCATATCTCGAATGCTTTTTGAAAATTGCCGGCGTCATAGGCGGCGACGCCTTCGTCGAAACGGTCGCTGTCGGCGCGCGTCACGCTGACGCCTTGCTCGATCCGGTCGCGGACCGTCGTGCCCGGTCCTTGCGCCGCAACGGCTTGTGGCCATGCAAGCCATATCGCCAGGGCGACCAAGGCCGGAAATTGGGCGGGCCGAAGTTCTGTCATGGACTTCGCCCCGCCCCGAAAAATCAGTTTCGGATTTGCCACGAACCGTCAGGCTGACGACAAGCGGTTCCATAGGCCTGTTCGCTCCGTCCGCCGACATTGATTGTCTGTGTGTATTCGCGGCAGGTTACGTCTCCCGACTGATAGGCGGCTTGCGGCGTCACCGAGCCGTAATGGCCGGAGTCCGGATTGCGCCACTGCACCGCCTGACCCGAACGCCCGGTTTCGAGCGCATTATAGGTTGTTTGTCCCATATAGGCCTGGTCGGCGCGGTCGAGCGACTTGCCGATCTCGCTGCCGATCAGGGCGCCGAGCAGCACACCGGCGCCGGTGGCCCAGAGCCGTCCTGTGCCGCCACCGATGGCCTGACCGGCAAGGCCGCCTGCGACCGCGCCACCGACCGTGCCTATTGTTTGCTTCGTGCCGGCGCCGCCAAAGCCGCCTTGCTGATCGCAGGCCGCGAGCGCCAGCGTCACGGCACCGATGGCAATTCCCTTGACGAGTTTCATCTCATTCCATCCTGTGGTTTTTGGCGAAAGACCGCCATACTTTCGGTTTGGAGCGGAAAATTCCATTTCCGGAACCATATAAGAACAGAGGTATATAAGACACCGATTGTGGCAAGAATGGAGCATTCGGCGCCTGGCGGCCCGAAACCGGCTTTCCGTGGCGGCAACGTCGAAGCAGGGCATCTCGATGAGCGACAGCACGACAACGGCGGATGGCGCCGAAATTTTCACTTCCGAAGACCCGATCGCGCTGTTTCGCGAGTGGATGGAGCTTGCGCGTGCGAAGGAGCCGGAGGACGCAAATGCCTTTGCGCTGGCGACCGCCGACAAATCGGGCCTGCCCGATGTGCGCATGGTGCTGTTGAAAGACGTCGATGCGCGCGGCTTTGTTTTCTATACCAATCTCGAAAGCGACAAGGGCCGTGAGCTTGCCGAAAATTCTCAGGCCGCCATCTGCTTTCACTGGAAGAGTCTGCGCCGGCAGGTGCGCGTGCGCGGGTCCGTGAGCCCCGTCAGCGATGAGGAGGCGGATGCCTATTTCGCCACGCGCGCCCGCGACAGCCAGATCGGCGCCTGGGCGTCGCGGCAGTCGCGGCCGCTCGAAACCCGCTTCGAGCTCGAGCGCGAAGTGGCGAAATATGCGGCGAAGTTCGGCTTCGGAAAAGTGCCGCGGCCGCCGCACTGGTCCGGCTTTAGAATCGTCCCTGTACGGATCGAATTTTGGCGCGACCGGCCTTTCCGGCTGCACGACCGGATGGTTTTCGAGCGCGGAAGCGGGGATAAGTGGCGCCGGAAGAGGCTTTTTCCGTGAGACTGTCATCGAACTGTCAAAAAACTGTCACAAAACTCCGGCAACGGTCCTGGCGATGACGGCCGGATCCGCGCAAAAAAAACTTATCCCCGATTCTGCCGCCCAAAACGGACAGCTGATGCGCCGCGCGACCTATGCGGCGGTCGCGGTCGCCGTCCTGCTGGTCTCGGTCAAGGCGATTGCCTTCTGGATGACGGGCTCGATCGCGATGCTCGGGACGCTGTTCGACTCGTTGCTCGACGGCGCTGCGTCGCTTCTGAACCTGTTTGCCGTGCGCCATGCGCTGACACCGGCCGACCGCGAGCATCGTTTCGGACATGGCAAGGCGGAGGCGCTCGCCGGGCTTGGGCAGTCGTTCTTCATTTTTGCGTCTGCTGGATATATCACCGTGGCGGCCGTCCTGCGGCTCCTTGAGCCGGTGCCGGTCGCGCAATCCGAAGTCGGCATCGCGGTGACGGTGTTCGCCATCGTCGTGACGCTCGGCCTTGTCGCCTATCAGCGCCATGTGGTGCGGCAGACGAACTCGCTCGCCATTGAGGCGGACTCGATCCACTACCGCGGCGACTTGATGATGAACCTGTCGGTCATCGCGGCGCTGCTGCTGTCGGGCGTCTTCGGCCTGCACCGCGCCGACCCGCTGTTCGGCATCGTGATCGCAGGCCTGATCGCATGGAGTGCGGCGAAGATCGTGATTGCGGCGCTCAATCAGCTGATGGACCGCGAACTTTCGGAGACCGAACGTGACCGCATCAAGGAGATCGCGCTGGCGCATCCCGAAGTCGTCAGCCTGCACGACTTGCGCACCCGTGCCTCGGGTACGCAGAGCTTCATTCAGTTTCATCTCGAAATGGACGGCGCGATGACGCTGATGGAAGCGCACCGTATCGCCGACGCAGTCGAAAAGGAGATCATGGCGGAATTTCCGGGCTCCGAGGTCATCGTCCATCAGGACCCGGCCGGCCTCGAAACGCCGACACGGCTTGAGCGGATTTGAGGCGGGTTTGACCGGCACGGCCGACAAGGCGACGATCGACTTCCTTTCGCGGCCCGAAAGCTACGGATTGCCGCCGGACAGTCCGGTCGAGCATGTCGAAACGCATATCTCGCATGTTTTTCTGGCGGGCGAGCGCGCCTTCAAGCTGAAAAAACCGGTGCGCTTCACGTTCCTGGATTTCTCCGATGTCGAGAAACGCCGCGCCGCTTGCGAGACCGAAGTCGCGCTCAACCGCCGTACGGCGCCCGAGATCTATCTCGGCGTCGTGGCGCTGCGGCGCGAAGGCGGCGGACTTCGTCTTGGCGGCGCGGCGGGCGAGGTTGCCGACTGGCTGGTCGAGATGCGGCGCTTCAAATCCGACGGGCTGCTGGCGACAATGGCCGACGAAGGACGGTTGCCGCTGGCGCTGGTCGAGCGGCTCGCCGCCGACGTGGCGCGCTTCCACCGCGCCGCGGAAGTGAGGCGCGATGCCGGCGGCGGCGCGGGCTTTCGTGAAATCGTCGCGGGCAACCGGGCCGACATGGAGTCCCATATCGGCCCGGTGTTCGCGGCCGACAGCGTGACTGAGGTAGACGAGGCATGCCGCGAGTTGATCGAAAAGCATCGCGCGCTGATGGATGCGCGGCGCGACGCGGGCTTCGTGCGCCATTGCCACGGCGACCTGCATCTCGGCAATGTCACTGAAATCGACGGACGCCCGGTGATTTTCGATTGTATCGAATTCAACGACCGCTTCGCCCGCATCGACGTGCTGTACGATCTGGCCTTCCTGCTGATGGATTTGAGTTTTCGCGCCCGCGCCGACAGTCGCCTCGCCGCGCATGCCAACCGCGCGCTCAACGCCTGGCTCGATCATCTGAACGTGGCCGAAATCGCGGCGGCGCTGGAAGGGCTGGCGCTGCTGCCGCTTTTCGTCGGCACACGCGCCGTCATTCGCGCCAAGGTAGCGGCCGCGCAAGAGGAAGACGCGAAGGCGCGCGCCCATCTCGATTTTGCCGCCACGGTGCTGAAGCCGCCGCCGCCGCGCCTTGTCGCCGTGGGCGGGCTGTCGGGCACCGGCAAGTCGACGCTGGCAAAGGCGCTGGCGCCGTCGCTCGGCAGCGCGGCCGGCGCGGTGCATCTGCGGACCGACATTATCCGCAAGCGGATGTTTGGCGTCGAACCGCTCGACCGGTTGCCCGACGCGGCCTATGCGCCGGGCGCCGGAGGCCGGGTCTATGCGGAAATGTTGCGTCAGGCGCGGATCGCGCTCGAGGCAGGGCAGGGCGTGCTGCTGGACGCGGTGTTCGCGCGCCCCGAGGAGCGGCAGGCGGCGGCGCGGCTCGCCGCCGGTCTCGGCATTTCCTTCACCGGGCTCTGGCTCGACGCCGCCCCGGACGTGCTCGAAGCGCGGGTCGCGGCGCGCGAGAAGGAAGGCCACGACCCGTCGGATGCCGGCGTCGAGGTGCTGCGCCGGCAACTGGCCTACGACCTCGGGGTCATGGACTGGCAAAAGGTCGACGCCTCGGGCAGCGCCGCCAAAACGCTCGATAGGGCCGCAATAGCCTGCGGCCATGACAAACCGGACGGCAGGGCCTAGATTGCCGCCCATGACACAGATCGAGAATTCGGAACGCAGGACGCTGATCCTGACCGGCGCCAGCCGGGGCATCGGCCACGCGACGGTGAAGCGCTTCTCAAGCGCGGGCTGGCGCGTCATCACCTGTTCGCGCCACCCCTTCCCCGAGGACTGCCCCTGGGAGGCGGGCCCGGAGGATCACATCCAGGTCGACCTTGCCGACCCGAAAAACACCGAAGACGCCATCGCCGAAATGCGCGAGCGGCTGAAGGACCAGGGCAGCCGGCTTCATGCGCTGGTCAACAATGCGGCGATCTCGCCCAAGGGGCCGGGCGGGGCGCGGCTCGGCGTCTTCGAGACCGGGCTCGATGTCTGGACGCAGGTCTTCCAGGTCAATTTCTTCGCCTCCGCCATGCTGGCGCGCGGCCTTGTGGCGGAATTGAAGGCGGCGCAGGGCTCGGTCGTCAACGTGACGTCGATTGCCGGCGAGCGCGTGCATCCCTTTGCCGGCACCGCCTACGGCACCTCGAAGGCGGCGCTGGCGGCGCTGACGCGCGAAATGGCCGCCGAGTTCGGCCGCATCGGCGTCCGCGTCAACGCCATCGCGCCCGGCGAGATCGATACCGCGATATTGTCGCCCGGCACCGAAAAGATCGTCGCCGAAATCCCGATGCGCCGCCTCGGCACGCCCGAGGAAGTGGCCAAGACGATCTATTTTCTGTGTACGGATCAGTCGAGCTACGTCAACGGCGCCGAAATCCAGATCAATGGCGGCCAGCACGTTTGAGGCGCGGCACAATCACCCCGCGAAGATCACCGCACTCTGGCTGTCGCAATAGCGGGCGTCTTCGTCCACCGTGAATGTCGAGGCGATGTAGCCGGTGGCGCCTTCGAAGATGCCGCTGCCGCCGTCGATGCGGCGGATCACGCAGCCCTGCTGGATGTCGGGCTCCTCCGTTTCCTCGATGAAGCCCTCGCCGCGCGACACATAGCGCAGCGTGCCGGCGCCGAAGCGGATTTCGCCCGTCTCGGTGAAGCCGCCATATTCATCGGTCTCGACACGGGCATTGAGCGATGCCGACGAACCGTTCTGGCGCAGCACGTCGTCGACGCCCGCCGGGATCGGCGCCGTCGCCTCGATCGTCATTTGCGCGCCCATGTCGTCGTCCGGCGCGACCTTGCCCTCGAAGGTCAGTTGATAGCGAAGCTCGGGCATCAGGCGGCGCGCAGGCCTTCCTTGCCGACCCGCGCCTCCACATCGTCGAGCGCCTTTTCGATGGCGGCGAAAATCGCGTCGATCTGTTCGGCGGTCACGATCAGCGGCGGACAGAAGGCGACGATGTCGCCGGCGAGCGGCCGCACGATGAGGCCATGCTTCTGTGCGGCGGCAACGACGGCGGCGCCGATGCCGAGGCTCGCATCGAAGCTCTTTTTCGACGCCTTGTCGGCAACGAGTTCGAGCGCGCCGATGAGACCCGACGAGCGCGCATGGCCGACCAGCGGATGACCGGAAAGCCGCTCGATATGGGCGGCGAAACGCGGCGCGACATCGCGCACATGGCCGACAATGTTGCGCTTCTCGTAAATCTCCAGCGTCTTGGCGGCCACCGCCGCGCCCACGGGATGCGCGGTATAGGTGAAGCCGTGGCCGAAGGTGCCGATCTTTTTGCTCTCGTCGATCATCGCCTGATACATCTCCTCGCCCACCGTGACGGCGGCGATGGGGAAATAGGCCGACGACAGGGCCTTCGCGACCGAGATCGAGTCCGGCTTCATGCCGAAAGTCTCGGACCCGAACATGTTGCCGGTGCGGCCGAAGCCGCAAATGACTTCATCGGCGATGAAATAGATGTCGTATTTCTTCAGCACCGCCTGGATCTTCTCGAAATAGCCGGCGGGCGGAATGACGACGCCGCCCGCACCCATGATCGGTTCGGCGATGAAGGCGGCGACCGTGTCCGGGTCCTCGCGGATGATCATCTCTTCGAGGTTCTTGGCGAGCCGCGTCGTGAACTCGTCTTCCGTTTCGCCGGGCTCGGCATAGCGGTAGTAATGCGGACAGTCGGTGTGGAGCACACCCGCCATCGGCAGGTCGAAATCGCGGTGATTGGCGGGAAGGCCGGTCAGCGAGGCGGACGCCACCGTGACGCCGTGATAGCCGCGGATGCGCGAAATGAATTTCTTCTTCTTCGGGCGGCCGAGCGCATTGTTGTAATACCAGACGAGCTTCACCTGCTGGTCGTTGGCTTCCGAGCCCGAACCGCAGAAGAGCACTTTCGAGGCCGCATGCGGCGCGATGGCCTTCAGCCGCTCGGCCGCTTCCGCCGCGCGCTCATGGCTCTTGCCGCCGAAAACATGCGTGAAGGGAAGCTGCGCATATTGCTCGGTCGCCGCCGCGATCAGCTCCTTGTCGTTATAGCCGAGCGAGGTGCACCAGAGCCCGGCCAGCCCCTCGATATATTTGTTGCCCTCATTGTCGAAGACATAAACGCCCTCGCCGCGCTCCAGGATCATCGGCCCTGAGGAGCGGAACGTGTCGAGATTGGTGTAGGGATGGATCACCGTCTCGATGTCGCGAACGGCGGCGTTGGACAGGCTCATCGGAGAGCTCCTAGGGTCATTTTATTGCGGCGTGGCGGGCATCATGGGAGGGGAAGGCGGAGGTGTCAAAGGGGTGCTGGCACCCGGTGTTTTTCTTCGTCATTGCGAGCGAAGCGAAGCAACCCAGAAAGCGTCAAACTCAGCCTGCGCCGCATTCTGGGTTGCTTCGTCGCTGCGCTCCTCGCAATGACGTTTCGGGGTGAATCAATAGCCCTTCGGCGCTTTAAACCCGCCGAGTATCTCCTCGAACATCCCCGCTACCGCAATCGTGGTGCGGTCCTCAAGATGCGGGCCGATGATCTGGATACCGACGGGCTTGCCGGCGCCGGTGAGGCCGACCGGTGCGACGGAGGCCGGCAGGTAGGAAACGACGGCGGGGCCGGCCCAGATCAGCACGTCCATATAGGGCCGCGTGACGCCGTTGACCTCGAGCACGCGTTTGTGCCAGTTCGTCTGGTGGTCGTGTTCGAAGGCCGGGCGCATCATCACCGGCGCCAGCACCACGTCGTAGCTCTTGAAGAATTCGTGCCACTTCCAGCGGAACCGCGCCTGGGCTTCCTTCCAGATCGCGCGTTCGGTGATCGTCAGCGTGCCGCCGATCGCCTGCAGCACGCGGTGGCTCTTGTCGTCCGGCGCGGCATTGGCGCGCGTCTCGCGCCATTGCGCCTGCACCTTTTCGGGCATGCCGGCGCCGACCTGCGAATGGAGAAGGATCAGATAGGCCTCGGTGATCTCGGCCAGCGTGAAATCCGGCCGCGCTTGCCAGTCGACATTGGCGCCGGCATTTTCGAGCGCCTTCGCGGCATTGGTCAGGAGCGCGGCGCTCTCCTTGTCGATGTCGCAGAAATCGTCCTCGATCCAGACCGCGACGCGAAGCTCCTTCGGGCTTTTGGCCCGCGCGGGCGGCAGGTCGAGCTTCCAGGCGGCGGCATCCGCCCAGTCGGGCCCGGCCGCGATGTCGAGCAGCGGCCCGAGGTCTTCGGCCGAGCGGGCGAGCGGGCCCGCAACCGACAGATCGCCTTCCGACAACGCGCCGGGCGGGCCCGGCAGATGGCCGCGCTTCGGCACGATGTCGAAGGTCGGCTTGTGGCCGAAGACGCCGCAGAGATGGGCCGGCGTGCGGATCGAGCCGCCGATGTCGGAGCCGAATTCGGCCGAGGTGAAACCGGCCGCCAGCGACGCCGCCGAGCCGCCCGACGAACCGCCGGGGCCGCATTCGAGCGCGTAAGGATTGTTGGTGGTGCCGTAGATGTCGTTGTAGCTCTGCAGATCGCCCGACAGGAACGGCACGTTGGTCTTGCCGAAGACGATGGCGCCCGCGCCCTGCAGCCGCGCGATGGCGGTGGCGCTGCGGGCGGGCACATTGTCCTTCCAGGCGGGATGGCCGCCGGTCGAGACGAGGCCCTCGACCTCATAGGCGTCCTTGATGGTGAAGGGGCGGCCGTGCAGCGGGCCCTTGACTTCGCCGCGGGCCAGCGCCGCGTCCGCCGCAATCGCTGCCTTGCGCGCGCCCTCGAAATCCCGCGCCACGACCGCGTTGATCTTCGAGTCGTGCTTTTCGATCCGCGCGATGAAATGTTCGGTCAGCTCCGCCGAACCGATCTCCCGGCGGCGGATCATGCGGCCAAGATCGCTCGCCGAGCGGAAATGAAGATCGGTCATCGGTAAAGCCCCCTGAAATCCTGTTGTTTTGTTGCCCCATTAGAACGGGCGGGGCGGCCCGAAAGCAAGGCAAACGCTGCGGCGGGCCGTTGTGAGGGGCGGCAAAGGCCACTAGACTGCCCGCCAAACAGGCCCCGAACGGGGCCGATGCCGGGAAAGCCCGGCGAGGGTGCCAAACAGGATAGAGGGACGGATCCATGAAGGGATTGATGCAGGACTGGCCGCTGCGCGTGACGACGATCATCGATCATGCGGCGCGCTTTCACGGCGACCGCGAGATCGTGACGCGCTCGGTCGAGGGGCCGATCACGCGCACCACCTACAAGGAAGTTCATCTGCGCGCCCGCAAAGTGGCGCAAGCGCTGACCAAGCTCGGCGTCAAGGAAGGCGACGTCGTCGCGACGATGGCCTGGAACACGGCCCGCCACCTCGAAGCCTGGTACGGCATCATGGGGATGGGCGCGGTCTGCCACACGCTCAATCCGCGCCTCTTCGCCGAACAGCTCGTCTACATCGTCAATCACGCCGAGGACAAGATCGTCTTCCTCGACCTCACTTTCGTGCCGATCCTCGAAGGCATTGCCGACCAGCTGCCGAAGGTGAAGGCCTATGTCATCATGACCGACAAGGCCCATATGCCGGCAACCAAGCTCGCCAATGCGCTCTGCTTCGAGGAACTCGTCGAAGCCGAAGACGGCAACTTCAAATGGGCCGAAGTCGACGAGAACGCCGCTTGCGGCCTTTGCTACACCTCCGGCACGACCGGCAACCCGAAGGGCGTGCTCTATTCGCACCGCTCCAACGTGCTGCATTCGATGGCCGCCAATATGGGCGACGCGCTCGGCATGAAATCGACCGACGCGATCCTGCCCGTGGTGCCGATGTTCCATGCCAACGCCTGGGGCATCGCCTTTGCGGCACCCGCCGTCGGCGCCAAGATCGTGATGCCCGGTGCCAATATGGACGGCGCCAGCATCTATGAACTGCTCGACACCGAAAAGGTGAGCGTCACGGCGGCCGTGCCGACCGTCTGGCTGATGCTGCTGCAATATCTCGAAAAGACCGGCGCGCAACTGCCGGCCCTGAACCGCGTCGTTATCGGCGGCTCGGCGGCGCCGCGCTCGATGATCGAGGTCTTCGAGAAGAATTACGACGTCAAGGTGTTCCACGCCTGGGGCATGACCGAAATGTCGCCGATGGGGACGCTGGGCGCCTTGAAGGCAGGCATGGAGGATTTGCCGCTCGAAAAGCAGATCGACGTCAAGGTCAAGCAGGGCCGCGCGATCTATACCGTCGAAATGAAGATCACCGACGATGACGGCAACGAACTGCCGTCGGACGGCAAGGCTTTCGGCCACCTGATGGTGCGCGGGCCGGCGATCGCCGGCGCCTATCTGAAAGGCGAAGGCGGCAACATTCTCGACAAGGATGGCTGGTTCGACACCGGCGACGTCGCCACCATCGATCCGGGCGGCTACATGCAGATCACCGACCGCGCCAAGGACGTCATCAAGTCGGGCGGCGAATGGATTTCCTCGATCGAGATCGAAAACCTCGCCGTCGGTCATCCGAAAGTCACCGAAGCCGCCGTCATCGGCATCGCGCACCCGAAATGGGACGAGCGCCCGCTGCTGATCGTCATTCCGAAGGAAGGCGAAAAGCCGACCAAGGAAGAAATCCTGCGCTACATGGACGGCAAAATCGCCAAATGGTGGATGCCGGACGATGTGGTGTTCGTGACGGAAATTCCGCACACGGCGACCGGGAAGATCCAGAAGCTGGCGCTGCGCGAACAGTTCAAGGATTACAAGCTGCCGACGGCGACGGCGGCTGAGTAACAAGACAAAGACGGGCGGGTCCATGACGGGCCCGCCCGAACAGTACCTGGGGGGACGACATCATGGACCGGCAGCAATCGCGTCTGGCCAAATGGGGATTCTGGATCGCCGTTGCGGCGCTTGTGGTGCTGGCGGTCTGCGTGATCGGCAATCGCACCGAGCTGATCCATTTCGGCATCGCCGTGCGCGGCATGGCGGTTGCGGCGCTGATCGGCCTTGTCGCCGTCATCGTCTCGGCGGCCGGCATCGTCCGCACGCTGGTCTCGAACCGCAGCGGCGCGCGCTTCGCCATCATGGGCCTCGTGCTCGGACTGCTGGTGGCCGCGCCGGTGGTGCAGGCGATTATGGCCGGTGCGCAGGTGCCGGGCATTCACGACATCACGACCGACCTCGACAACCCGCCGCAATTCGACGCCATCGTCGCGCTGCGCGGCGAAGGCACCAATCCGCTCGACCGCGCCGAACCTGAAAACCTCGCCGAATTGCAGCGCCAGGCCTATCCCGACATCGCGACCATCGAAGTCGGCGCGCAGCCAGGCAAGGTCTTCGAAGCGGCGCTGGAAACCGCCCGCGCCGAGGGCTGGGACATCGTTGCGTTCAACCCGGAGGCCGGTCTCATCGAAGCGACGGCGACGACGCGGGTGATGAATTTCAGGGACGACGTCGCGATCCGCGTTGTCGAACGCGAGGGCGGCGCGGCGGTCGACATCCGCTCGGTCTCGCGCGTCGGCATCAGCGATCTCGGCGCCAATGCCAACCGCATCCGCACCTTCCGCGACGCGCTGAAAAAGAGGCTCGCCGCCGGCTAGAGTCTTTCAGTGTTTCGTGCAAACACTGAAAGACTCCAGGTTGTTGTTTGGTCGCGCTTCTTTTCGGAAAACCGGATTCCACTTTTCCGAGAAGCGCTCTAGGCGTTGAGCCGGTACTTCGCGCCGAGCGACGGCTTGCCGTCGGCGGCAACAAGGCCGCGCTCGACCAGGTGTTCCATATGTGCGAACACCGAACGCGCCGCCGCCGGATGCAGCCGCTTGTCGACGGCCGCATACATGACCGGCACCATGTCGGCGATGCGGGTCTTGCCGGAGGCGAGTTGCTTCATGATCTGCCGCTCGCGCTCCTCGCGATGAGCGATGAAGGCGCGGACGAAGGGCTTCGGGTCGCGGATGGCCGGCCCGTGCGTCGGCCAGTAGATTTCGTCGTCGCGTTCCAGCAGCAATTGCAGCGATGCCATGTATTTCTTCATGTTGCCGTCGGGCGGGCTGACGACGCTGGTCGACCAGCCCATCACATGGTCGCCGGTGAAGAGCGCCTTCTCCTCCCTGAGCGCAAAGCACATATGGTTCGAGGTGTGGCCGGGCGTGTAGACGCATTCGACGCTCCAGCCCTCGCCTTCGAGAACGTCGCCGTGCCGGACCTCGACATCCGGCTTGAAATCCATGTCGCCATCTTCCTCGACCTGCACATCGTCGGTGCCGTCCTGTCCGGCGCCATGCGGGCCGAAGGCATAGGTCGGCGCGCCGGTCAGCGCCTTCAGCGGCTTGGCGGCCGGCGAGTGGTCGGAATGGGTGTGGGTGATCAGGATGTGGGAGACGGTCTCGCCTTCGAGCGCCGCCAGCAGCGCCTCGACATGCGGCATCAGCATCGGCCCCGGATCGACGACGGCGACCTCGCCATGCCCGATGATGTAAGTGCCGGTGCCCTTGTAGGTGAAGGCGGAGGGATTGTCGGCGACGACGCGGCGGATCAGCGGCGAGACCTCGTCGCAGGCGCCGTATTCGAACGTGATGTCGCGGACATAGGGGATTTCGACGGACATGGGGCAGCTCCCGGTTGCGGGCCGGAGAATGGACTGTCCGGCCGCGCGCTTCAACCCGCGCGCTTCAATCCGCACTGGTGACGTTCATGCGCCGTCAGACGCCGTCTTCCTGCGCCAGGCGCGCCAGGTTGGCCCGCATGCGGATCATCATTTCGATGAAATCGTGGCGTTCCTGTTCGCTGAAGCCCGAATAGGCGGCGTCGAGAATTTCGTCGCCCGCGTCCCACATCTGGTCGAGCAGCGGTTGGGCCTTGTCGGTCAGGAAAAGCTGCTGCGCGCGCCGGTCCTTCGGGTCGGGACGGCGCTCGACAAGGCCAAGCGCGGCGAGCTTGTCGATCAGCCGGGCAACGGTGATCGGCTGCACTTCGAGGAGGTCCGCAAGGCCGACCTGGTTGAGCCCCTGATGGCGCGACAAACGTGCCAGCGCCCCCCATTGGGCCTGTGTGAGCCCGCTGACGCGCTCGGTGAAGGCAATGCGCATCAGCCGCGAATTGTCGCGCAGCAGGAAACCGGTGGTGCGTTC
The DNA here is from genome assembly GCA_019635975.1 of Parvibaculum sp. Classification (GTDB taxonomy): domain Bacteria; phylum Pseudomonadota; class Alphaproteobacteria; order Parvibaculales; family Parvibaculaceae; genus Parvibaculum. Next base: position 16,512 of record JAHBYM010000026.1, read on the forward strand.
GGGGTTCTGTGCGGCGCTCTCCGGCGGAACGGCGGGCCGGGTGGAACTACGCGGTTCGGCCGTGTTGCGCTCGCTTCTCAGGGTCGGCATCGAAATACCATGCGCTGCTTGCTAAGGGTCAGGCTACTAATAAGCATTGCTTATCATATCGGCCTGACCTGACGCAGCGCAAGTGCCGGATTTCTGCTTCGGGCGCCGCCGATGAGACCTGGCGCCCGGAGGAATTTCTCAATAGAGACCGGCGATATAGACGATCAGTCCGGCCGAATAGACCCAGAGCAGCGTGTAGCCGGCCGCGGCGAGAGCGTCGGAGAAGTTGAACTCCGCGCGGGTGCGTGCGCCCTGGGCCTTGGCGGCCATCCAGAAGCGGCTGACGCGGGCGGCAAAGCTGGCGCCCAAGGGACGGGTCTCGGTGGCGAGGGGGGCGGCGGGGTGCTGGGCGGTCGTCATGGGGGCTTACCTCATACAAGGATGACACAAAGCCCGGCCCGGTCGTTTCCGTGGGGGAGGATGCCTGAAGCGGCATCCCTTGCTCTTGAATCCAAGATATGCTGCGTCGCACAAACTGACAAGATGTCAGCGATGAATATTTCGCGACGCAACATACGTGTTGCTGCCGTGCAACACAGGTTTTTGGCGGAATTCCGGACTTTTGGTCCGTTCAGATTTGCCGCCCGGCCTTCTCCCAATAGGGCTCGCGCAGCTTGCGCTTGAAAATCTTGCCCGAATCCTCGCGCGGCAGGTCGTTCTTGAACTCGACCAGGCGCGGCACCTTGTAGCCGGCGATGCGCTCGCGCAGGAACGCCTTCACATCGGTGTCCTTGAGCGCGGCGCCCGGCTGCTGCTGGACGACGGCGCAGAGCGCTTCGCCGAATTCGTCGTCGGGAATGCCGAAGACCGCGCAGTCGCCGACGCCGGGCATCTTGTGAAGCTCGGCTTCGATCTCGGCCGGGTAGATGTTGACGCCGCCCGAGATCACCATGTCCTTGGCGCGGTCGCAGAGATAGAGGAAACCGTCGGCGTCGAGATAGCCGACATCGCCGAGCGAGATGAGCCCGGCTTTTTCGGCGCGGCGGCGCTTCTCGTCGTCGCCGTGATAGGTGAAGTCGGCGATCGACGGCACACGGCAGACGATTTCGCCGGTTGCGCCTTTCGTCAGCTCTTCGCCGTTCTCGCCGAGCACGAGAATCTTCGCGCCCTCGACCGCCTTGCCGACGGTGCCCGGATGCGCGAGATATTCCTCCGAGTTGCAGAACACGACCGCGCCGGTTTCGGTGCCGCCGTAATATTCGTAGATTACCGGCCCCCACCATTCGATCATCGCCTGCTTGATATGGACCGGGCAGGGCGCCGCGGCGTGGACCACAAAGCGCAGCGACGAGAGATCGTATTTCTTTTTCACCTCGTCCGGCAGCTTCAGCAGGCGCACGAACATCGTCGGCACCATGTGAAGATGCGTGACCTTGTGCTTCTCGATCATTCCGAGCAGCTCTTCCGGATCGAAGCGCGGCTGGAGAATAATGTTGGCGCCGACGCGGAATCCGAACAGCCCATAGGCATTGGGCGCCGAGTGATACATCGGCCCGGTGACGACCGTGACCATGTCGCTCGGGTTGCCGTGTTCGGGCGTGAAACCCATCACCTGGCTGATGATGCGCAGCGTGGCCGCCGCCTGGTCGGCGGTCGGCGTGGCGCGGCGCACGCCTTTGGGGTGGCCGGTGGTGCCCGATGTGTAGATCATCGTGCCGGGCGGTTCGGCGGGACCGGCTTCGATGGGATCGAATTTTTCGAGCCAGCGGCTCCAGTCCTCGACGCCTTGCGGCAACGCAGCCGCCTCCGCCGGTATGCCGTAGGCGGACATGATTTCGGGCGGCGTCTCGACGGCGAAGACCGGAACGCCCTTTGGAATGGCTTTTTCGATGCCGCGCCAGAGATCGGCATGGATCACGATGGCCTTGGCGCCCGAATTCTCGAAGATGTAACGCGCCTCGTCAGGCGAGTTGTGCCAGTTGACCGGCGTCGAATAGGCGCCGACGAGACCCGCTGCAACGGAGGCTTCGAAAAACGGGAAGTCGTTCCTGAGATAGACGGCGACGACATCGCCCGCCCCGATGCCGAGGCTCCTGAAACCGCTCGCCGCGCGCGCCGCGCGCAAGGCAAGCGCCGCATTTTCAGCCACGCGGCCGCCCGACCGCACCGTTGCTCCGCCCATCGTCTCCTCCCCGGATGACATTTTTCTTTGGCCGGAGTGTAGCAGGGCGTGGACCGGCGAAAAGCGGAAAGGGGGAGGGTGGGCATAGCCTGTTTGCGACACGATTGTCGTCTTGTCGCCCCAACATCGCCGAACTATGGACACAACCCGCCCGCGCGGCGGGCTCAATTTTTGTTCAGCTATACCGCGCTTCGCGCTTCTTGCCTTCGTTCCCCGCCTTCACCTCGCCAAGCGCCCATTCGAGATCGGCGAGGTAGGTGTCCGTCACCTGCGCATGGAAGGGCGAGAGCATCAGGTGCAGGCCCTTGGGTTCGGTGGTGAGGCTCGTAAACCAGCCGCGCTCGAAGAGTTTCCCCCAGACGGCAAAGGGATCGACTTCATCGTGGGTGAAGGCGATGAGGCCGAGTTGCGGACGCCCGAGAATCCGGAAGCCGAGCTTCGTCACGCCCGTTTCGATCGCCGCGCGCGCATCGGTGACGAGCTTGTGCTTGGCGCGGTAGCCCTCGACACCGAGAAAATTCATCACCGCCCAGGCCGCGGCAATCGCGCCGCCCGGCCGCGTGCCGGCCAGCGTCGGCGTCACCATGCGCCCGCCCGGCCAGTCGGCGCAGTCGAAGATCATGTGCGCCCGCAAATCTTCCGACCGGTAGAGGACGGTTGAGGCACCCTTGGCGCAATAGCCGTATTTATGCAGGTCGGCCGACATCGAATGCACCGCCGGCACCGCGAAATCGAAGGGCGGAATGTCGGCGCCGTTCATGCGCACGAAAGGCGCGATATAGCCGCCGACACAGGCATCGACATGCAGCCACACGCCCTTGCGCTCGGCCATCTCGCCCAGCGCCGCGATGGGATCGATCAAACCGTAGGGAAAGCAGGGCGCCGAGCCGACCAGCATGATGGTGTTGCCGTCGACGGCCTTTTCCATCGCCGCGACATCGGCGACGAGATCGGCGCAAGGCACGCGTCGGATCTCGATTTCCATCATTTTCGCCGCCTTGTCGAAAGCGGGATGCGCCGAGAAGGGCGCGACGATGTTGCAGCGCCCGGTGACGCCCTTTTCCTTGCGCGCATAGTCGCGCGCGGTCTTGACCGCCATCGTGATCGAATCCGTGCCGCCGGACGTGATGTTGCCGGTCCCGCCTTCCGGCGCATGGAGAAGCGAGAGGCCCATGCCCACGACCTCGTCCTCCATCTGCTTCAGGCTCGGAAAGGCGAGCGGTCCGAGACCGTTCTCCGACATGAACATCGTGTAGGCTTCTTTCTGCACCTCGGCGACGTCGGGCCCGGCATTGAAGACATAGACGGCGGTCTTGCCGTCGCGCCACTTGACGTCGCCCTGCGCGCGCTCCGTCATCTCGGCTTTCAGCGCCGCCCAGTTCTTGCCCTTTTCCGGCATCGTCGTGCCCATGCGTCTTCTCCCCTCGGTTGAAGGGGGAAGACTAGCAGATCGGCGGGCAACGGCATCAATGATGATGCGCGTGCCCGCCTTCGCCATGAGTGAGCATCAGTCCGGGCGCGGGCCGGGGAAGATGGCCGGCGCCGGGCACCGGAAGCTGGTCCCAGGCGATCTCGCCCGTGGTGCAGCTCTGCGTCACCGGAAAGAACAGCATCATGATTTCCGGGTCGTCGGGCAGCTTCGCCTGGAAGGCGAACTCGTCGAAGCGGTCGTCGGCGAGCGGCCCACCCTCCCACGTCACCTCGACAACGCCTTCGTTCAGCACCTTGCCGTGGTTTTCGTAGGCCTGCGCGTATTCGGCGATGCGCGTCGTCTCGACCCAGCCCGGTTTCGGTTGCGGCTTGACGGCGATGACGCCTTCGGGAACGCGGATCGAGATGCGCGTCGTCGCCGCGCCGTCGCAACCATGCGGCACGCGGAACACCGCCTTGTAGTAACCGCCACCCGCCGCCTCGCCCTTGTCGAGCGTCACATGCGCGGCGGCGGGAGCGGCGAACGCGACGGCGAGCGCGGCGGCCAGAATGCTTTTCTTCATGTTCGTCTCCCTAGAAAGCGACCTTCACACCGGCGAAGAAGCTGCGTCCCTCGCCCGGATAGAAGACATTGGTGGGCACCAGCGCCGCGTCGGTGATGGTGTTGTAGGTCGAAACGTAGCGCTTGCCGGTGAGGTTGCGCGCGTCGAAGAAAATGCGCACGCCGTCCGCAACATCGACGCCGCCATCCATGCCAACGGTCGCATAGCCCGGCGCTTCCATACGGTTGGCATAGTCGACATAGCCGCCATCCGGCACCCATTCGAGTTTCGGCGCGACGTCCCAGCCCGATCCCGAGCGATAGCGCAGCGCCGCCGCATAGACATGGGGCGGCATGCCGGCAAGCTTGTTGGACCCATAGACCGGATCGCCGTCGAAGAAGAAATCGCTCCAGGTATAGGCCTGTTCGAGCAGAAGCCTTGCGCCCTCCGGCAGGGCGAGGCCGGTGACGGCGGCAACGTCGAAAGTCAGCGACGCCTCGACGCCCTGATGGACGGTGTCGCCGGCGTTGAAGGTCGCGGCCGGAATGCCACCGCCCGGCGTGTAGCCGATCAGCTCGTTTTCCACCCAGGCGCGATAAAGCGTCAGATCCCAGGCAACGGTCTTTGTCGCGCCGCGTGTGCCGATTTCGACGGTCACACCGCGCTGCGGGTCGAGCGGCACGAACTGGAAGACGCCGCCCTGCACCAGCTCCGAAAAGGTCGGCGGTTCGTAGCTGCGTGTGACATTGGCGAAGGCTTGCGCGTTCTCGGCGAAATCCCACAACACGCCGGCCTTCGGGCTGACCGAGCTGAATGTCGTTTCGTCGCTCTGCGCCGGCACCAGATGATTGGTGAACTTGCGCGTCGAATGCAGGCCCTGCGCGCCGCCGATCAGCGCCAGTGTTTGCGTCACATAGAACTGGCTTTCGAGATAGACGCGCAGATTGGTCGCTTCCTGCGTGCCGGATGCCAGCAGCGCGCCGCGCGATCCGGTGAGGTTGGCATATTGCTTGGCGTCTACCTCGCCCCACGAAACATCGCTGCCGACTGTCAGCACGTTGCGATGCCCGGCAAGCGTGCCCTCGTCGCGATAGCGGGCGAAAAGTCCCGCAACCGGCCCGCGATGGTCGAGCACCCGGAAGATCGGGTGATAGAGGCGCTTGTAGCCGCCATATCCGCCGAATTCCAGCACCGCGCCATCGCCGAGATCGAGCGCCGTCTTGTTGGCGACGCGGATCGAGCGGATATTGCGCTGCTGATTGCCGGTAATGTTGGCCGGGTTGGCCATTTCCGGCGTTTGGCGCGCCTGCTGCAGGGTCAGCGTGCCCGGCAATTCCTGATCGACGGTGTTGGAGATCACATAGAAGCGTGTCTCGGCGCGGTCGTTGAAGCGGTGGCCGAGATTGGCCGAGAAGCGGATGCTCTCTTCTTTCTCTTGCGCGCGGAAACCATCGACATGATTTCCGGTCATCGCGGCGTAAATGTCGGTCGGCCCGTAGACGCGCGCCGCCTGTGCGTGGATGCGCGCCGTGCCGTAGGAGCCGCCCTCGATGCGGACGAGATTGGCGGCGGGCGCTGTCCATGCCGTCGGCGTCACGATGTTGATGGCGCCGCCCAGCGTCGACGAGCCGAAGCGCAGACCGTTGCCGCCCTTGTAGACTTCGATGTGCTGCGCGATCAGCGGATCGATTTCCTGAAAGTCGCCCGAGCCGTCGGCAAGGTTGAACGGCACGCCGTCCTGCAGGATTTCAAGACCGCGCATATGGAAGTTGCGGCTGAGACCGGAGCCACGCACCGACAGTCGCACCTCGGCGCCGAAGCGCTTGCGCGCATAGACGCCCGGCGTGAAATCCATCACGTCTTCGAGGTTGTGTGCGTAGGTGTCCTCGTAGCGTGCCGTCGGCACCACGGCGACCGAACCCGGAATGCGCGACATTTCGCGCTGGGCTTCCGTGACGCCGGGGACGGTCAGTGTGCCCGGACGCTGCGGCGCGGCGGGCAGGCCCGAAAGCGCGCTGACATCGCCTTCGATGCCGCCCGGATAGACGGTGATGACCGGAACGCCGGTGACGGGATCGAATCCGTCGGCCAGCGAAGGCGAAACGGCAAAAAGAAAGGCGAGCGCCGCGGCGCCGCGCGAAAGCGAAGATATGTAGGACATGAAACCTGCCTGCACGGATGCGCCCTGCCATGCGGCGGACGCTCAATCAAAATCGGATGAAGATCGTCGTGAGGTCAGGCGGCGGGCGGCGCGCGGGGCTGGACATTCGTCGCAACGACACCGGCGAATATGCGCAGGACCGGTGCGGCGAGCGCCGGCAGCGACCAGCCGGGCGCGGCGAGTGCGACCGTGGAGGCGAGCACCGCGCCGCAATGATGGAGGCAGGAATTGCAATCATGCGATGTGCCGGCGGGCGCCGGCTCGACCGGATTGCCCTCGGCATCCACATAGACGGTCTTGTTTTCGCCGCCGGCGCAGATGACCGTCTCGAACAGGCCCTGCGTTGCCGGGCCCGCGATCTGCAGCGCCGTCGGCAGGGCGATATGGGCGATGAGCGCGAGGAACGCAATGAGATGCGCCGGCCCGAACCGGACCCTGCCCCGTGCAATATTATATGTGCCCGCTAACCCCATGCCGCGCAGTCTAGCGCCGCCGCCACCGCCGCGCCAAGGCCGGTTTTCGTCCATCTTGTCGCAGGTTTGGCCCTACTTGCCCTTGAATTTGGGCATCCGCTTGTCGAAGAAGGCCTTGACCCCCTCGCGCACATCGGCGCTTGGATTGGCGATCATCACCGACAAGGCCGCGTCACCCAGCGACTGTTCGAGGGTGAGGCCCTGGCCGCGCATCATCATCGATTTGGCGAGCCGCACCGCGAGCGGCGCCCGAAGCGCGAATTCGCGGGCAAGCGCCATCGTGCGGGTCTCGAGATCGGCGGCCGGCACGACTTCGGTGACGAGGCCGAGATCTTCCGCCTCCTCGGCGCTGTAGACTTCCGCCAGCATCGTCATCTTGAGGGCGAGGTCGAGCCCCATGAAACGCGGGAAGAGCCAGGCCCCGCCTTCGTCGGGCAACAATCCGAAGCGGCCCGATGTGTCGCCGAGTTTCGCGGTGTCGGCGGCGATGCGGATGTCGCAGGAAAGCGCCAGCGTCAGGCCGCCCGCGACGGCCGGTCCGTTGATCATCGCGATGGTCGGCTTGTCGAGGCGGGAAAGCGCCATGATCACGCGGTGCATGCCGTCGCGCATCTCGCGGCCATGCGACAATTGCGAGGCCATCAGCTCGGCATGATGCTCGTCGGCGCCGCTGATGTCGCCGCCCGAACAGAAACCGCGTCCCGCGCCCGTCAGGATCAGGCAGCGCAATTCGTCGTCGCGGAGATAGATATCGATCGCTTCGACAAGCTCCTCGCAGAGCCGCGTCGTATAGGCGTTCATCTGGGCCGGGCGGTTGAGGGTCACGCGCGCGATATGCGGCTCGGGCGTCTCGAACAGAATTTCGCTGAATTCGGCCATCCACTTGTCCTCCCGCTGCGCGTCTCGAAAACCCGGAGCGCTTCAGCCTATACTGGCCCAAACGGCATCGCCATGAAAGCCAAACGCCGGAACCGAGGGAGGAAAGAATGAGCGGATACGAAGACCTGACATATGAGGTGAAGGATCGCGTCGCGCTGGTGACGCTGAACCGCCCGGACAAGCTCAATGCCTGGACGGCGGCGATGGAAAAAAGCCTGAAGCGCGCCATGGCCGAAGCCGTCGCCGACGACGACGTGCGTGTCATCGTGATCACAGGTGCGGGCCGCGGCTTCTGCGCCGGCGCCGACATGAACCTGCTGCAGTCGATCAAGCCCGGCAAATGGGAAGACCGCGAACTGGCCAGCGCGGCACGCGAGGAGACGTATGATTTCGCGAGCGGCCTCGGACCCGATGTCAGCCCGCATTACGGCGGCCGCTTCGGTTATCTGATGCAGGTGAAGAAGCCGATCATTGCCGCGATCAATGGGCCCGCCGCCGGCCTCGGCCTTGTCGTCGCGCTTTATGCCGACATGCGCTTTGCCGGCTCCGACGCGAAATTCACCACCGCCTTTGCCAGCCGCGGGCTGATCGCCGAGCACGGCGTCTCGTGGCTGTTGCCGCATCTGGTCGGCCCGGCCCATGCGCTCGACCTGTTGATGTCGGCGCGCAAGGTATCGGCCGCCGAGGCCGCCGAAATGGGCCTCGTCAACAAGACCTTCCCGCAGGAAAACTTCATGGCCAATGTCATGGACTACGCGAAGATGCTGGCGGCGACCGTTTCGCCGCGCTCGATGGCCGTGATGAAGGCGCAAATCTGGAAGGCGCTGTTTCAGAATTTCAACGATGCGCTGGCGGTCGGCGACAGCGAAATGCAGAAGAGCTTTTCGAGCGCCGACTTCAAGGAAGGCGTCGCGCATTTCGTCGAGAAGCGCGCGGCGAATTTCACCGGGCGCTGATCGCAGGCGCGGGAAATTAGAAAAGGCGCGGGATTGCTCCCGCGCCTTTCGTGTTCGTACGCCGTTTAGAACGTCAGCGTCACGCCCGCCAGCGCCTCGATGCCCGGCGCTTCGAGGCCGTGCGCCGGTTCATAGGTCTTGTCGAGCAGATTGTTGATCCGGGCGGTCAATTGCACGCTTTCTGTCAGCCGATGCGAAGCCGCGACATTCACGACGGTGTAGGGCGACGGATATACATAGAAGCCGAAGCCGTCGCGCGGAATGTCGCGATCCGGATCGACCCATTGGACATTGGCCGAAAAGATCGTGCCGTCCCACGGGCGCCAGCTTGTCGTGAGGCCGATCTCGTGGCGCGGACGGCGCGTCAGGGCGCCGACGACAGCGGGCGTGTTGGTGTCGAGCGACATCCATGTGTAGTCGATGCGCGCCGTCAGTTGTGCCGTCGGATTAATTTCGACGAAGCTTTCAAGGCCTTTGACGTCGAAACGCTGGAGATTGGCGGCGGTAGAATCGCCGGTGATCGGATCGAAGATGATCTCGATAGCGTCCTTGACGCGGCTTTCGAACCAGGTCGCGCCGGCGCGTACTTTTCCACCGGCAAGCCCCTGCTCGACGCCGACTTCCCAGCCGCGGCTCATCTCCGGCTTGAGGTTCGGATTGCCGGTATATTGCCCGGCGGGGAAGCCGAGAAAGGCGCTGAACTCGCTGCCGTAGCGCTGATAAAGCGACGGCGTCTTGAAGCCGGTGCCGTAACTTGCGGTCAGGCGTGTATCCGTCTCCGAATGGTAGTAGCCCGGCGCGATCGTGTACGAGGTGTGGTTCTTCATGTCGTCCGGCATGTCGTGATGCAGGCTGACCGTGGCGAAGAAGCGCTCGCCGAATGTCATGTGATCGGCCGCATAGATTGCGAAGGCGTCGGTGTCGGCGTCCGATGTCGATGTGACCGTGAAACCGCCGAAGTCGCGCAGCCCGTTCGATTCGTAGTCGTCTCGCGTGTAGCTGCCGCCGAAGGTCAGAAGATGCTGCGGGTGAATGTCGAGCGCGTTCTCGAAGCGCGCCTGCAGCGTCCGGCCCTTGTACTCGACATCGGCGAGATAGATCGAACCGCCGGGATCCGGATTGTCGGAGAGTTCGGACTTGTATTGCGTGACGCCGACCGAGAACCGCGGGCGCCATCGGCCGTCGAGGAAACTGCCGGCGATCTCGCCCGAGGTCAGTAGCCGCTTCGACTTGTAGGTGCTGTCGAAATTCTGGAACACCGGAACAAAGCCCGCCGTTGCGCCGTCATCGTCGATATCGGTGTCGGATGCCGTGTACTGGACAAAGGCGGAGGCGCTGAGATGTTCGTTGAGCCGCGCGCCGATGCGGCCGGAAGCCGAAACGATCTCGTTGCCGTCCTTTTCCTTGCCGCGCGCGTCGCGAAGGCGAGCCGGCGTTACATCCGAGCCGTTGGTGTCCTCCCGCGAGAGTGAGAGGAAGTAGTCGACATCGCCGGCAGCGCCGCCGGTACTTGCATATGTGTTGAGCGTCCCGAGCGTTCCGCCTTCGACCCTGAGCGTCGAGCGCGGCTCGGCGCCGCCGCTCCTGGTGATGATGTTGACGACGCCGCCCATTGCCTGGCTGCCGTAAAGCGCCGATTGCGGCCCGCGCACCACTTCGATGCGCTCCACATTGTCGAGCGGGATATTGGCGAGATTGGCCGCACCGCCGGGCGAGGCCGGATCGTTGACCGGCAGCCCGTTGATCATCACCAGCGTCTGGTTGGAGCTGGCGCCCCGCGTGAAGATCGACGTCTGTGACCCACGCGAACCGGACTGCACGACATGCAGACCCGGAACGGATTTCAGCGCATCGACGACGTCGCGATACTGAAAGATTGCGATATCCTCGGCCGTGACGATGGTGAAGGAGCTGGCGACCTGTTTGGTCGGCAGCGGCTCAATGCCGGCCGACACCAGCACTTCGGGTGCCACAGGCGTGTCGTCGGCTTGCGCCGCGCTGGCCGCGATAACGGGTAGGATGAGAGCGGCTATTGCCGCCCGTTTTGTGCGTTTCATAGGATGAGTGCCCTGTCTCTGGCGCGGCCAACCCCGGCCGCATGGCGCCGGGAGAAGGGGAAAGACAGGAAACGGAAAAGCCCGGACGAGAACGAATGCGGGCGCAACCGTCCCGCTGGCGCACCCCGGCCCTCGGCAGATGACG
>JAHBYM010000260.1 GCA_019635975.1 Parvibaculum sp.
AATGAGCTGGATCGGCCCGCGCCCGGAAGCGGTACCGCTATCGGAATGGTATGAAAAGGAACTGCCCTTCTACCGCTACCGCCATATCGTGCGGCCGGGCATTTCGGGCTGGGCACAGGTAATGCAGGGCCATGTGGCCGCGCCGGACCAGGTCCTCGGCAAGCTCCACTACGATTTCTACTACATCAAGAACTTCTCGCCCTGGCTCGACCTGCTGATCGTGCTGAAGACGATCCGCACCATGCTGACGGGGTTCGGCGCGCGCTAGTCTGCGAACGCTGCGGGGGGCGCGACAAAGATCGACGGCGTCTCGGGCCAGAAGGTCAGGCCGGACGGTTCCTGCGGCGCGGTCATGGCCAACGCGCGGCGCACCCGCGCACCCCACGGAGCCCCATTTTCTCAATCATCATGAGCCATTTCCGGCTCTCCGTTCCCGGTAACGATGCGAAGCAGCACATAGTACTTTTCAGCGATTGTCGCCCAGTTGTATCGCTTTCGGGCGATTTCACGCAACGCGTCACCCTGGTCGTGATGGTCCTGAGGCCCCCGGCCATCCGGACCGCCCGCGACAAGCGCATGGAGTTCGTCGGTACTGGCAAAAAAACCCGCATGTCCTTCCGTCGTGTACCGGTTGTAAATGCAGTCGAACGCCAGCACCGGCACCCCGAAATGCATCATCTCGACCAGGGCCGGATTGGTCCCGCCGGCTGAATGCCCGTGGACGTATATGGCAGCACCGCGGCGGATGCTCTGGAGCATGGCGGGGTCGTAGACAGGATTCATGAGCGTGATCCAGGACTTGTTGGCATAGACCGCATGCAACGCGCGCCCATAGTCACTCCGCTCCCAGTTGCCAACAAAGACAAGGGGCGCCCGCGCCCGATCATAGGCTTCCAGGATCATTTCCACATTGTTCTCGGGTTCGATACGGCAGAGCGCCAGCGCATAGGTCTCGGGAAGACCCGGCAGTTCCGGCAGGTCTTCGGGCGGCAGCGCCACGGCATGATCGCCCCCATACTCGATGATATCCGCCTTAACCCCATATGCACGCTTCACATGCTCGGCGATGCCGAGATTGTCGGCGATGACAGCATGCGAAAATCGGACGGCAAGCCGCTCGGAAAATTTCAACAGCCATCGCGCGGGCCGACTCCACTTGTCGCGCTTCCATTCCAGCCCATCGATATTGACAACGATCCGTGCTCGCGAAAATACCCGCAGCAACGGTAGCGCCAAAGCGCCCGAAACACCGAGCAACAGAAGTGCGTTGTGACCGCTTCGGACCGCATCGATCAGCGACAATGCGTCATAGAGGATGCTTTGCGCGCCATTCGCATCGAGCCCTAAATAGCGTAGCGCGGCGCGGCGGTAGCGCGCGGGGCGTTCGGAGAAGGCTTTGGCGGAGCAATAGACGGTGAGTTCGACCTCGATGGCTTGAGCCTCGTGTTGCTGAACCAGATGGTCGGCGAGCGTTTCGAACCCGCCATAGCCGCCTGGCACACCGACCGATCCGATGATGGCTATTCTCACCTGTTGTCCATCTCGATGGCTACACCGGAAACGACTTCGCGAAGCGTTTTCGCGAAGCGGTCGAAGCCGAAATCCGCGGCCCGCGCCCGGGCGGCGCGAGACATTTCCTCGTACAGCGCGCGATCGGCGGCGGCGCGTGCCACTGCCTCCGCAAGCGCCGCCCGATCGCGGGAATCGATCAACCAGCCTTCGCGGCCGTGACGCACGATCTCGGGTGGCCCGCCGACAGGTGGCGCGATGACCGGCAGGCCGAACGCCATCGCCTCAATGAGTGTGAGGCCGAAAGTCTCAATCCATTGATCGACGCGGGAGAGATTCACCACGAGATCCGCTCGAGCGATAAAATCCGCCGGATCGTCGGTCCGGGCATGTACATCGAGATTGTCGGGCAGGTCTTCGCCAAGATAGGCGCCGACCTCCTCCGGCGTGCCGTTCAAGACGAGCGTAAAAGCAAACCCCGGGCGCATGGCGAAATCACGCGCCAGGCCGATGACCTCGGGAACGCCCTTGAAGTCGCGTGGCGAGGCCAACATGAGAACACGGAAAAATCCTTCCTTGCGTTCGTGTGCAGACGACGCGGCGCGCGCGGAGATAGCCGGGTCGATCGGGTTCGGCACAACGGCCGCCGGCACCCCCGCGATTGGCAGGCGCGTGCGATGATCCTCCGATACGTAGATCAGCCGCTTGGCGGTGCGCGCGGCGATCCATGTGAGGAAGCCGCGCAACAGCGACGGCGTCACCGAGACTTCGTGCAGGTGATAGATCACCCGACGCCCCGTCCGCTTGCCCCACAGCGCCGCACCGAATGGCAGCAGCGTGTTGACATATATCACCGCGTCGCGCGGGATGTCGCGCGCCCGCGCCAACGCTCGGTACAGGGCGACCTGGCTGACAAAATAGGTGAAGAGCGTCACCAGCCGGTGGCGGCTGCGTCGGTACCAGTAGCGGCGCGTCGGCACGCCCGCCTCTTCCAGCACGCCCTGTCCCTGCGAGCCGACATAGAGCAGCCCATCGCGCGACGCGTCCAGCGCGCGCAGGGTGGCGCACAGCACCCTCGGGCTACCGGAGTGATCGTTCAACAAGTGGCAGAAGACGATCACAACGTGCCTTCCTCGAGTTCCTCGAACATGGTCGCCAGGAATGCACGCTTGTG
>JAHBYM010000261.1 GCA_019635975.1 Parvibaculum sp.
TAGCGTAGCGAAGGGCCAGTCAAAACCGCTGAAAGCGGTTTGGGGCGGGGGCGCGGCCCATCGAAATCGCTCCGGTCGCTCAATTTTACGGACTTTTACTACGCAATAAGCCGCCTGTCCCGCTCTTTATAGGGCAAAACCGGCCGCCCGGCGCGACCCGTCGCCGCGCCTCAACCTCGCCAAAAAATGACGCCTGCGTCAACTTTTTTATGGGGCATCCGGCCGGACCCCGAATCGGGCAGGGCCGGATTCCGCCGCGCCCCGAAACCGGGGACAAGTTTATTTTCGGGTGGGGATAACATGCCCAACCGTCCGTACACGGAGAGAAGTTATCCCCGTTTGTGACAGTTTTTTGACAGTTCGATGACAGAATCGCCGTTTCAGGGCAGCGCCGACTCGCTCGACGCCCGCACCACCGCATAGTCGAAGACGAAGGCCGACAGGATCATGTTGACCGTTTCGCCGTCATCCGACAGCGGCAGGTAGACGGAATCGAAATAGTCGAAGCCGTCGGCGAGCCAGGCCGCCTCGCCGCGCGCCCGCACAGGCACCCGGTCGCGCGCGGCCTTGCGGTGCACCGCCTGCACGCCCTTGATGGCGCCCGCGCCAAAGGCTTGAAAAGCTTGGGAAATTGTCTGTCCGGTGCCGTCGCCTCCGAAGTAGCGCGCGACCTTGGTGCCGACCAGCCGGTAGCGGAAATCGCTGAGGTCCGGCAGCACGTCGAGCAGGATGATCCAGCCGAGATGCTCCCTGAGTTCCGGCGGGTTGATGTCGGCGCGGGCCGGCATCGCGCGGCCGCCGCGCTTTGCGTCCCAATAGGCATGGATGGCGGCAAGGGTCGGGTGCTCAAGCTGGTCCGGGCAGATATCGACCGACGTTCCTTGCAACTTAGCGGTCATGTAACCCGGTCCCCCGTTCGGACGGGAGTCTGGGCGAGTGGCGTTAAGAAGCGCCTAAAGTCACGGCATTTTACTATTCCGCCGCGCAAAGCCGCGCTAGAAAGCCAGCATGAGCGCCGTTTTTTCACGCGATTTCGATTTGCCGGACGAGCGCGCCACCGCGTCGCTCGGCGCCGCGCTGGCGCCGCTGATGGCCGCCGGCGATCTGATCTTGCTCACCGGCGACCTCGGCGCCGGGAAAACCGCGCTCGCCCGCGCCCTGATCGGCGCCCATCTCGCTGCCCATGGCCGCGCCGAAGACGTGCCCTCGCCGACCTTCACGCTGATCCAGACCTATGAGAGCCCGGCGCTTCTGATCGCCCATGTCGACCTCTATCGCATTGAAAACACAGATGAATTGCGCGAGCTCGGTCTCGCCGAAATCGTCGACGAAGGCGTCGCCATCGTCGAATGGCCGGAGCGCGGCGGCGAAGACCTGCTGCGCCTCTCGCCGTCCCGTCTCGACATCGCCCTCGCTCTCGTGCCAGAAGGCGGGCGCCGCGCCCGCCTCACCGGAACGGGAAGCTGGGCCGCGCGGCTCGAGGGGCTGACGATTTGACGACCACGCGAGACGAAACGCTCCGCGCCTTCCTCATCGCCGCTGGCTGGGGCGAGGCCGCGCGCCGCCCGCTCGCCGGCGACGCCTCGACGCGCCGCTACGAACGCCTCTCGCTCAACGGCCGCCCCGCCGTGCTGATGGACTGGCCCTCGGGCCCCGATGCGCCGGTCGCCGCGGGCCGCGCCGCCTACAGCCGCATCGCGCATCTCGCCGAAGACGTACGCGCCTTCGTCGCCGTCGGCGAGCACTTGCGCGGTCTCGGTCTTTCGGCGCCGGAAATCTATGCCGCTGACATCGCGCAAGGCCTGCTGCTGCTCGAAGATCTCGGCGACGGCGTCTACGGAACATTGATCGAGCAGGGCGCGGGCCCGGCCGGCGAACCGCTCGACGAGCTTTATCGCGCCGGCATCGAAACCCTGCTGCGTCTGCAATCCGCGCCCGCGCCGGCGGCGCTGCCGGTCGGCAATGGAGAGATGCATGTCGTGCCGCATTTCGACGACGGCGTCTTTCGCGGCGAGCTCGACGTGCTGCTCGACTGGCATTTCCCGGTGGTGCTGGGCCGCGAGGCCGCGACCGAAGAACGCGCCGAATTTCACCAATGCTGGAGCGAACTCCGGCCGTCGATCGATGCCGGCCCCGCAACGCTTTTCCTGCGCGACTATCATTCGCCCAACATGCTCTGGCTCGGGGCGCGCGAACGAGCGGCGCGCGTCGGCCTGATCGATTATCAGGACGCGCTGATCGGCTCGCGCGCCTATGACGTCGTGTCGTTTCTGCAGGATGCGCGCCGCGACGTCCCGCCGGCGCGCGAACAGGCCATGCGCTCTCTCTATATCGAACGCGCCAAAAACGAGTTGCCGGACTTCGACGAAGAGGAATTCCTTGCCGCCTATGCGGCGCTCGGCGCCGAGCGCGCGCTGCGTCTGATGGGTCTCTGGCCGCGCCTGTTGAAACGCGACGGCAAGCCGCAATACATGGCGCATATGCCGCGCACCGTCGACTATCTGCGCCGCAACCTCGCCCATCCCGCGCTTGCGGCGTTGAAGGCCTGGCTTGAGGCGCATGTCTTGCGGGAGCACGCATGAAAATCCGCAGGGCAATGGTGATGGCGGCGGGCAGGGGCCTGCGCATGCGCCCGCTCACCGAAACGGTGCCGAAACCGCTGGTGCG
>JAHBYM010000262.1 GCA_019635975.1 Parvibaculum sp.
AGGGCGCGCCGCAGGCTTTCGACCACCTCATCGAGACGATCGAGCGGCAGCGCGCGCGTGTCGACCGGCTTGCGGCCCGGGGGCTTTTCATCCAGTCGCGACACGTCCATGTCGCCATAGGCGGTCAGTGTCAGCGTGCGGGGAATAGGTGTCGCGGTCATCACGAGGACGTCGGTGCCGACGCCACCCTTCGCGGTCAGCATCAGGCGCTGATGAACGCCGAAGCGGTGCTGCTCGTCGACGACAACGAAGGCCAGTGCGCGAAACTCGACTTCCTCCTGAAAGAGCGCGTGTGTCCCGACCAGAATGTCGACTTCGCCGCTTGCAACGGCTGCCAGTATTTCAGCGCGGCGGCTTCCCTTTTCCCGGCCGGTCAGCAGTTCGAGACGAACGCCGGCGGCGGCGCACAAGGGCGCAAGCGTTGCATGATGCTGGCGCGCAAGAATCTCGGTCGGCGCCATCATCGCGGCCTGAAATCCCGCTTCGACGGCATTCAGCATGGCCAACAACGCCACCACGGTCTTGCCGCTGCCGACGTCGCCCTGCAGCAGGCGCAACATGCGGTGAGGACTCTTCATGTCGGACAGGATTTCGTCCAGGGCGCGCGTCTGCGCGTTGGTAAGCGCGAAGGGCAGGGCGTCGATGACTTTTCGGCACATGCGGCCATCGCCGGTGACGGTTCTGCCCGGCAGGCGGCGCATGCGCAGCCGGACAAGGCCGAGCGCCAACTGGTTTGCCAGTAGTTCGTCATAGGCGAGACGCGCGCGTGCCGGTGCGCCGGTTTCGAGGTCGGCGAGGGATTGCGGGGCGTGAGCGGCTTGCAGCGACGTATGCCAGGCCTGCCAACCGCGGGCCTTGAGCCAATGCGGGTCCTGCCACTCGGGCAGCTCCGGCAACAATTTCAACGCAGCGCGGGCGGCCTTCTGAACCGCTTTCGACGGCAGGCCGGCCGTCAACGGATAGACGGGCTCGAGCAACGGCAACGCGGCCATGTCTTCGGGCCTGACGATGTGGTCTGGATGGGTCATTTGCGGTTGACCCTGATAGAATTCGATGCGACCGGAGAGAATGCGTCGCGCGCCTTCCGGCAGCGTCTTCAGCAGGTGATCAGGCCGCGCGTTGAAAAAGACGATCTGCATTTCGTCGGTATCGTCGGAAACGTGAACACGGTAGGGCAACCGGCTGTTGCGCGGCGCGACATGCAGGCCGACCGTCGCCTCAATGGTTGCGATTTCGCCATCTCGAACTTCGGCGATCTTCGGTCTGCTGCGGCGATCGATGAGGCCGGACGGCAAGTGCCAGAGGAGGTCCACGACCTTGTTGCCGGCCAGTTTTTCCACAAGTTTTTCAAGCCGGGGGCCGATTCCGGGAAGGGTGCGCGCGGGCGCGAAGAGCGGAAAAAGGATATCAGGCCGCATCGCCGACCCCATGGGCGCGAGAGGGAATCATGCTTCCATTCTAATGACATAGAGGCTGGAGCGGTCTATATCCCGAGCTTGAAAGGGACAGGGACAATGGCAGAAACAAGCCCCGAAGAGCATCGCGCGCGGCTGCGGCGGATCGGGTTTCGATCATGGCACCGCGGCATCCGCGAGATGGATCTTATCCTCGGGCATTTTTCCGACAATATGCTGGAATCGCTGAGTTTTCCCGAACTCGATCAATATGAGGCGTTGCTCGAAGCCGAGGATACGTCCCTCTATAACTGGATCACGGGGCGCGAACGCGTGCCGGCGGAGCACGACACGCCACTGCTCGCCCGCATCCGCACGTTCAATCACATGAAGGGAACGCTTTGGACGAACCGGAGCGAAGGCTAATTCCTTGACCAGGCTACAAGAATTGACCGCGGCACCGGGCCGGCTGACGCTCGGGGAAGTCCCGGAGGGCTTCGATGCACTCGTAATCGCGGATATCGCGCGCGCATGTCACGCCAACCAGGAGGGGATGGTTGGGCATGTGGCGCGTGACGATGCGCGCATGGCGGCACTCGCCGAAGCGCTGGCATTCTTCGCACCCGATATCGAGGTCGAGCTTTTCCCCGCCTGGGACTGCCTCCCCTATGACCGCGTTTCCCCGAACGGGGACATCAGCGCACGGCGCATGGCGACGTTGTCGCGGCTGGCCGCGCGGCTGGAGACGGGCGGGGACAAGCCGCTCGTCGTGCTTCTCACGGTCAATGGCGCGCTGCAGCGTGTGCCGGCGCGCGGAACGGTCGGCGCCGCCGCATGGTCGGCGCATGTCGGCAACCGCGTCGATCTCGATGGTCTAACGGCCTATCTCGCGGCCAATGGCTACAATCGGACGGGCACGGTGCGCGAGCGCGGCGAGTTCGCGGTGCGCGGCGGTATCGTCGATATTTTCCCGCCGGGCTTTGAATTGCCGCTGCGCCTCGACATGTTCGGCGACACGCTGGATGCGGTGCGGAGCTTCGACCCGGAAAGCCAGCGCACGGTCGGTCAGCTTTCCGGCGTCGATCTGGTACCCGCCGGTGAGATTCATCTCGACGAAAATACGATCCGTCGCTTCCGCGCCGGGTATGTCGCGGCGCTCGGTGCGGTCAATGACGGCGATCCGCTCTATGCCGCCGTCAGCGAGGGTCGCAAGCATGCGGGCATGGAACACTGGCTTCCGCTTTTCCACGAAAAGCTCGAAACG
>JAHBYM010000263.1 GCA_019635975.1 Parvibaculum sp.
CGGAACCGTTTGTGACAGATTTTTGACAGTTTGATGACAGAAGGCCACTTATCCCCGAAAACCGGGGATAAGTGGCCTGCGAAAAACAATCCGTCTACGGATATAAAAACGTCAGTTGGCGCTGTTCGTTTCCGCGCCGGCCCGGGCGACACGGGTCGCCAGCGGCGCCTCGGCCATGCGGCTCGCGAGCATTTCGCGTTCGGCCTTGAAGGCGGCGAGTTGCGGGCCTTCGAGCTTGCGCCCGGTCGGCACCTTCAGCGCCAGCGGATTCATCTTCTTGCCGTTCAGATGCACTTCGTAGTGAAGATGCGGGCCGGTCGAGGCGCCCGTCGTGCCGACATAGCCGATCACCTGGCCCTGGCGCACGCGCGTTCCGGCGCGGATGCCGCGCGCGAAGCCGTTGAGATGCGCGTAGGCGGTTTCATAGCCGTTGGCATGACGGATCGAGATGTAGTTGCCGTAGCTGCCGAAGCGGTTGGCGCGCTGTATCGTGCCGTCGCCGGCTGCATAGATCGGCGTACCGGTCGGCGCGGCGAAGTCGACGCCGGCGTGAAGGCGCGAATAGCCGAGGATCGGATGCTTGCGCATGCCGAAGCCGGACGACAGACGCGCGCCGTCGACGGGCGTCTTCATCAGGAACTTCTTCATGCTCTGGCCGTTCTCGTCGAAATAATCCCAGACGCCGTCGCCCGGATCGTGGCGCCAGAGTTTGTGCGTCCTGCCGCCGACCGAAAGCGAGGCGAAAAGAACGTCGCCTTCTTTAACGGCAACGTTGTTTTCGTCGAACTTGCGGCTGAAATAGACCTCGAACTTGTCACCCGGCTGGATTTCGCGCTGGAAGTCGACGCTGTAGGAATACATGCGGATCATCTCGACGATGATCTGCGGCGGCAGGCCGGCGCGTTCGCCGTCGAGGAACAGCGAATTGTCGATGGTGCCGGCGGCGCGCACGAAGCCTTCGGTGAACTCGCGCATCGTCTCGCGGCCCGTAAAGCTGCCGTCGGCATCGCGCGTCACTTCAATGGCGCGTTCGATGTCGGGCTGGAGCGAAAGCGCGGTCAGATATTTCGGCGGCATGGCGCCGTCTTCCGCGCTCTCCGCGCCTTCCGGCATCTCCACGAAGTTCAGCGAGATTTCCTGGCCGGCGCGCAGCTTGCGCGGGCTGTAATGGGTGCTCAACGCGGCGACCGCGTGATAGGCGTCGATGCGGTCGGCGCCGGCTTTCGCCAGCACTTCCATCAGCGTTTCGCCGCTGGCGAGCGCGACCGTGACTTCGACCTCGCGCGGCTCGGCCGGGTGAATTTCGGCTGCGGCTTCCTCCGCCATTTCGTCCGTGAACAGGCCGGGATCGGCGAGCGCGGCCGTGTGCAATTCGTCCGTAGGCTGAATAGTGACGACAGCGCGCGGCCCGTCCGTATCCTTCGGTGTCAGGTCGAGGGCAACGACACGCGGCGCCCGGTCCGCCGTAAGCGAGGCGACCGCGATCCCTTGATAAGGTGTCACCAGGGTCGCCATGCCGATTCCAACGAGGCCCAGCGACAACGCGCCGAGCGCGCCCGAGGCTGCAATCCAGCGCGACTGACCCAGCGCCAGTCGGCTGGCGGAGGCATAAAACTTCAATGAAATCCGTGCGTTACGACGCGTGCGGTGCCAAAAGGGTTGCGTGGCGGGCGCGGCTTTCGTCTCGGCGCCGCCGCAATTCTCGTCTTCTGTCACCTGGGTCCCCGTATCGTACAAACTCGCTGTCCCCCCGGCGCGATTTCCGATACTTGGCGTCAATGCCTAAGGTCCGGTCTTCGCTGGCTTGCTTAACTGGTGGCTGCCCGACCACCGAAACAAAATGTAACGCGTCGTGATTTGAGACGATGCCCCGACCCGGCCGGTGCTGTCAACGCAGGCCCTGTCCAAAAGGCATTATATTCATTGTTTATGAAGGTTTATACACCGTCTTTCTTTCTAAATTGCGACCGCGTTCCATAAAAGCGCCATGCCGGCGGACACTTGGCTGTGTCAACGCGGGACGGCGGCGCGACAAGGGCAGGCGCGCAGAATCCAGGGTGCAGGATGCGGGCCGTTACGGTTCCGAATCTATCGGCCGCCGCCCTCGGGGGCACCGCCAAGACGGATGGCGCGAGTCAAGGGCAAAAGAGCATGATTTTTTTGAGAAAAGCGCTAAAAAGGGGTTTGACAGGCCATGGCCACCTCCCTATAAACCGCCTCCACGAGGTCACGGCGTTCCGCCCCTTGGGCGCGACGTTTCCCCTCAGGTAAAGAGTATTGAAGGGCTTGCCCGGACGTGCTCTTTGTGGCCTAGTAAACGATCCAATTATGGATGACAGCAGGGCCCCGACTTCCATAGGGAAGCGGTGGTGAGGCTGTCCTTCGGGTCGGTTGCGACCCTGATGTTTCGGGACGTTCATTGCGTCGTGAAACTCAGGTGCTCTTTGACATTGTGGTTTGAGAAAGAGAAACGTGGACGGCGGTGTCCTGGCGAGATCGGTTCATACCGATCGTCAGAATACTGACTGTCTGATGTTTCTACACACATACCCCGTTACCCGGTCCCCAAGACCGGGAAACGAATGTGAGTGTATTTTGCGTCAGCCTCGCGGTTTTCCCCGCGAGGAATACAGTCGGATCAAC
>JAHBYM010000264.1 GCA_019635975.1 Parvibaculum sp.
CGGGTCGTCCTTGTCTTTCGCCTTCTTGATGTATTCCGGAATACGGTCGACCGTCCCGATTTCCTGCAACATGTTGAGGGCCGCTTCATTGGCACCGCCATGCGCCGGGCCCCAGAGACAGGCGATGCCCGCCGCGATGCAGGCGAAGGGGTTGGCGCCCGACGAACCGGCGAGGCGCACGGTCGATGTTGAGGCGTTCTGTTCGTGATCGGCATGCAGGATGAAAATGCGATCCATCGCGCGGGCAAGGATCGGATCGACCTTGTAGGATTCGGCCGGCACCGAGAAGCACATATGCAGGAAGTTCTCGGCGTAATCGAGGTCGTTGCGTGGATAAACGATCGGCTGGCCAGCAGAATATTTATAGGCCATGGCGGCGATCGTCGGCATCTTGGCGATCAGCCGGCGGCTGGCGATCATGCGCTGCAGCGGATCGTTGATGTCGGTGGAGTCGTGATAGAAGGCCGACAGCGCGCCGACCATGCCGCACATGATGGCCATGGGGTGGGCATCGCGCCGGAACCCGCGCAGGAAGAACGTCATCTGCTCATGCACCATCGTGTGCATGGTGATGGCGCGCTCGAACTCCCGATATTGTTCGGCGTTCGGAAGTTCGCCATTGAGCAGAAGGTAGCAGGTCTCGATGAAATTCCCGTGATCCGCAAGCTGGTCGATCGGATAACCGCGATACAGCAGAACGCCTTCCTCGCCATCGATATAGGTGATGTCGGATTCGCAGCTTGCGGTGGAGGTGAAGCCCGGATCGTAGGTGAAGTGACCGCTCTTGCCGTATAGTGTCGAGATATCGACAACACTCGGTCCCAGAGACCCGCCATAGACAGGAAGCTCGTAGGTCTTGCCGCCCACCGAAAGGGTCGCGTTCGAAGTCGCGCCGGCCTTGGTTCCGAATTTTGTCATGCTTGCCTGCCTGTCCCTGTCTGTCTGTCCGGCACGCCCTGTAGGCGGCGGTCCGGACCGTGTGTTGATACCATATTGCTTGCATGCTGACCCCACCGCAATTGGAGGTCAGGCTGCTTGATCCTTGATTCTGCCGAGCGCCTCGTCGCGTCCGAGTGTCGCCAGCACGTCGAAAATGGGTGGAGAAACCGAACTCCCGGTCACCGCCGCGCGGAGAGGCTGCGCCACCTTACCGAGCTTGAGATTCTCGTCTTCTGCGAAGCTGCGCACGACGGCCTCGATTTCGCCGGCCGCCCAGTCGTTCTTCGTTTCCAGCCGGTCGAGCAATCGCTTCAGGAGTGACCTGGCTTCGCCGTTCAGAAGCTGCGAGGCCTTGTCGTCGAGCGCGATCGGGCGCTGTACGCGCAGGAAGGCGGCGCCATGCCCGATTTCAAGCAAGGTTTTTGCCCGTTCCTTCAATCCCGGCATCGAGGCGATCAGCTTGGCGCGGAACACGTCGTCGCAGACCCATCCTTCAAGCCGCTCCATGAGCGCAATCGTATCGTCGGCAAGCCGGACGTCGTCCGCTTCACGGATATAATGGCCGTTCAGGTTTTCGAGTTTTGCAAAGTCGAAACGCGCCGGCGACCGGCCGATGCTGTCGAGGTTGAACCATTCGATGGCCTGCTCGGTCGAGAAAATCTCGTCATCGCCATGGCTCCAGCCGAGGCGCACAAGATAGTTGCGCATCGCCTCTGGCAGGTAGCCCATATCGCGATAGGTCTCGGCGCCGAGCGCCCCGTGACGCTTCGAAAGCTTTGCGCCGTCCGGTCCGTGGATCAACGGCACATGGGCAAATTCCGGCACCGGCCAGCCAAGCGCCGCATAGATCTGGCTCTGCCGGCCGGCATTGGTCAGGTGGTCGTCGCCGCGAATGATGTGCGTGATACCCATGTCATGATCGTCGACAACGACCGAAAGGTTATAGGTCGGCGTTCCATCGCTCCGGACGATGATGAGGTCGTCGAGCTGGTCGTTCGGGAACCGCACATCGCCCATGACATGGTCGCGAACCACCGTCTCGCCTTCGTCGGGCGAGCGGAAGCGGATGACCGGCTTGACGCCGGCGGGCGCTTCGGACGGATCGCGGTCGCGCCAGCGCCCGTCATAACGAACCGGCCGTCCCTCGGCGCGCGCCTTTTCGCGCATCTCGTCCAGTTCCTCGGGGCTCGCGTAGCAGCGATAGGCCTTGCCTTGGCTCATAAGCTCGTTGGCGACTTCCACATGACGTGACTGCCGCGAAAACTGGTGCACGACTTCTCCGTCCCAGTCGAGGCCGAGCCAGCGCAGGCCCTCGAAAATGGCTGCGACCGCCGGTTCGGTCGAACGCTGCCGGTCGGTATCCTCGATCCGCAGCAGGAACTTGCCTTGGTGATGCCGCGCATAGAGCCAACTGAACAACGCGGTACGAGCCCCCCCGATATGCAGATAGCCGGTAGGCGACGGCGCGAAGCGGGTAATGATTGTCTTCTTTTCGCTCATCATCTCCTGCGATCCGGCTTCGCGGCCGCGCGGCTAGGCAATTCCGGTAAATGTTGGCAAGCTTCGACCCGGAAACTGGGGCGCGAGGCCTTGAGGGTCCGCTGCGGGGCAGGGGGATTTCTAGCACATTGCGGCAACGCAGCGTAAGCCCGAAACGCA
>JAHBYM010000265.1 GCA_019635975.1 Parvibaculum sp.
AGACAAGGCGCAAGGACCGTTCGACTTATGTCGCGCAAATATTTCGGCACCGATGGCATTCGCGGCAAGGCGAATTCCGGACACATGACTGCGGAGACCGCGTTGCGCGTCGGCATGGCGGCTGGCCGCGTTTTCCGGCGCGGCGACCATCGCCACCGTGTCGTGATCGGCAAGGACACGCGGCTGTCGGGCTACATGATCGAACCGGCGCTCACCGCCGGCTTCACCTCGATGGGCATGGACGTCTTTCTCTTCGGTCCGCTGCCGACACCGGCCGTTGCGATGCTGACGCGCAGCCTGCGCGCCGATCTCGGCGTGATGATCTCGGCCTCGCACAATTCCTTCGAGGATAACGGCATCAAGCTTTTCGGACCGGACGGCTTCAAGCTTTCCGACGAGGTCGAGCTCGCGATCGAACATCACATGGACAACGGCCTTGCCGATAATCTGGCGGGTTCGCGCGATCTCGGCCGCGCCAAGCGCATCGAGGACGCGCAGGCGCGCTACATCGAGCATGTGAAGCATACCTTCCCCAAGCAGCAGACGCTGGAAGGCTTGCGCATCGTTGTCGACTGTGCCAATGGCGCTGCCTACAAGGTGGCGCCCGACGTGTTGTGGGAACTTGGCGCTGAGGTTGTTCCGGTCGGCACGGAGCCGAATGGTTTCAACATCAACGAAGATTGCGGCTCCACGGCGCCGGAGCGTATGTGCGCCGCGGTGCGCGAACGCCGCGCCGATATCGGCATCGCGCTTGACGGCGACGCCGACCGGCTGATTGTCGCCGACGAGAACGGCCGGATCGTCGATGGCGACCAGATCATGGGCCTGATCGCCCGTCACTGGAAGGAAATGGGCACATTGTCGGCGCCGGGCGTCGTCGCCACCGTCATGTCCAATCTTGGCCTGGAAAGGTTCCTTGGCTCGCTCGATCTGGCGCTGGTGCGCACCCAGGTCGGCGACCGCTATGTCGTCGAGTATATGCGCGAGCACGGCTACAATGTCGGCGGCGAACAGTCCGGCCATATCGTCCTGAAGGACTTCTCGACCACCGGCGACGGGCTCATCGCCGCGCTGCAGGTTCTGGCGGTGCTGAAAAGCAGCAACAAGCCGGTCAGCGCGCTTTGCCATCTCTTCGATCCGCTGCCGCAGCTTCTCAAGAATGTGCGTTTCCGGCGCGGCGAGCCGCTGCGCGAAAAGGAAGTCGAAGAGGCGATCCGCGAAGGCGAAGCGCGCCTCGGCAAGACCGGCCGTCTCGTCATCCGCAAGTCGGGCACGGAGCCCCTGATCCGCGTGATGGGCGAGGGCGACGACGAGGGCCTCGTCAAGGCGGTCGTCAACGACATCGTCTCCGCGATCGAGCATAATGCCGCCTGATCGGCGGTTCGATCCCGGAGACATCTTTCCATGAACACATCGCTGCAAGGCCGCGTCCTGATCGTTGCCGGCTCGGATTCGGGCGGCGGCGCCGGCATTCAGGCCGACATCAAGAGCGTCACGGCGATGGGCGGTTTCGCGATGACGGCCGTCACTGCGATCACGGTTCAGAATACGCTCGGCGTTCACGGCATTCACGAAGTGCCGGTCGATGTCGTGCGGGCGCAGATGAAGGCCGTGCTTGAGGACATCGGCGCCGACGCCGTGAAGACCGGCATGTTGCACAGTGCGGCAATGGTCGAGACGGTGGCCGCCGAGCTTGGCGAACATGCCGGCGTACCGTTTCTTGTCGTCGATCCCGTTATGGTGGCGAAGGGCGGCGCGTCGTTGCTCGAAGGGACGGCGGTGGCCGCCTTGAAAGAAGTGCTGATCCCGCTTGCAACGCTTGTCACGCCCAATGTGCCGGAAGCCGAAGCGCTGACGGGCCGGACGATTGTGGATCTCGACGGGCAGAAGGCCGCCGCCGACGCGCTGCTCGGTCTCGGTTGCGACGCCGTTCTCGTCAAGGGCGGGCATCTTGAAGGCGCGACGCTGTTCGACGTATTGGCGACGCGGGAGACAATGCAGACCTTCTCCTCGCCGCGCATCGAGACGCGCCACACGCATGGCACGGGCTGTACGCTGGCCTCGGCGATCGCCGCGCTACTGGCGCAAGGCGTCGAGCTTTCGCTCGCGGTCGAGACGGCGCGCGACTATGTGCATGAGGCGATCCGCACCGCGCCCGGCTTCGGCCAGGGCAACGGCCCGCTTAACTTTCTCGCCGCCTTCGGCGACGAGGACGAGCCGTCACGCCACGAGTGAGCTTGATATCGGGCCCGACTTCAGCAAATCGGAAACGATCGCAAGGCCGGTTGCGAGTTCATCCCGCGTCTGCGGCTGGCCGAGCGCGAGGCGTATATGGCGCGAGGCGCGGTCGATCCGCCCGACCATGAAATCCTCGCCGGCCGCCAGCGCCAGTCCGCGGGTCCGCGCCGCCTCGACGAAAATATGGGCGCGCCAGGCATCGGGTAGCGCAAGCCAGGCATAGGGCGCGGTGTCGCGGGTCGCAATGTCGTCGCCTGGCAACGCCTCGCGCAGCATGGCATGGCGCGCGCGTGTTTCTTCGATCTGCCGCACGGTCAGCATGTCGGCATCGCCGCTATCGATCAGCAT
>JAHBYM010000266.1 GCA_019635975.1 Parvibaculum sp.
GTGGCTGAGCGAAAAGTCAGGCGAAATGGTCCCCGCGCGCAAACCCGGCAGCGGCAAACTCAAGGTGCTGGAGGATGCACCGGGGTCTTATGTGCTGGTGAAGAGCGAGGATTAATGAAGGGCCAGTGGATTGGACAATACAGCGGAACAAACAACGGATTCGTTGTTCTGAACCTTGATGACGTCGGAACGCACTTCGAAGGTTTCGCGTGCGCGTATGACAACAATCCAGAGTTACCCAACACGTTCGTTCCCATTCGAACGACTGACAAATCACCCAGATTCACGCTTACGAATACACCAATAGCTCCCATTGATCCGACCACTTCGGAGCCGGGACAATGGGATGTAGTCAAATCTCGTTTCGGTGATGACATCAACTTTACAGGGAGCGCCGATGTCGAGTTTATCGCAGACGGCAACACCGCGAGCTTCCGTTGGAAGACATCAATTTCTACTAACGGTCAGGGAGTGTTAGCTAGATCGGCCGCACACCTTCCTTCGAAAATCGTTCCACTCCCCATAAAGAGTTGGGAGGAGTTTAAGCGACATTTCCTATCATCTTCACCTCAATACAGAATGATATTTCGCGGTCAGGAAAATAGCCAATGGCGGCTTAGAACTCATTTTCATCGAACAGGGCGAACCGATTTAACGCGCTTCATGCGACAAGACATCAGCGTCTTGCACCAGCACGCAAGCGCTCTAACAAAGCATATCTACAACCTTGAACGCCCGGTCGAGAACGCCGCATTCTTCAGTCTCGTCCAACATCATGGATTCCCCACGCCTCTGCTCGATTGGACATATTCGCCATTTGTTGCGGCATATTTTGCATTTAGAAACATCAAACCAACAACGATAGGTCCCGAGCAATCAGCGCGCATTCACATCTTCAACAAAGAAAGTTGGTGCCACGACTATCAGCAAGTCAGAAAGATTGATCCCGCTCCCCTTCACGTATCTATTCTTGAGCCAATGGCGATCGACAACCAGCGAATGCTTCCTCAGCAAGCACTTTCCACCGTCACGAATATCGACGATATAGAGACCTACATTAATTTCTGCGAACAGTCCCGCTCGACCAGATATCTCGAAGCAATTGATATTCCTGCATCGGAGCGTCTGAAAGTGATGAGTGATTTGAGTATCATGGGCATTACCGCCGCAGCCCTCTTTCCGGGATTGGATGGGTTATGTGAACACATGAAAGAACGGTTCTTCTGACCTCATCATCCCCACGCAAACCCCTTCGCCCAAATACCCTCTCGGCAGACTCACCCCAACCCGCTAGCCTCCCCTCGCCGCCATTCCGCGGTCCCGCCGGAGCGCTTCTCCTTGACCCTCACCGTCACGCTTGCCGTCCTTCTCGCCGCCGTCCTGCACGCCACCTGGAACGCGATGGTCAAGACCGGCGCCGACCGGCTGATGACCATGGGCTGGATCGCGGCGGCGACGGGGCTTGTCGCACTGCCCTTCCTGCCCTTCATTCCCTTTCCGGGCTGGGACGTCGCCAAAATCCTCGCGCTCTCTTTCGCGCTGCATGCGGGCTACAAGCTCTTCCTGGTCAAATGCTACGAACACGGAGATTTCGGCCAGGTCTATCCGCTGTCGCGCGGCCTCGCCCCGGCCATCGTCACCGTCGTCGGCGCGATCTGGCTCGGCGAAATCCTGCCCACCCCCGCTTTCGTCGGCATCGCGCTGGTCGCCATCGGCATTGTCAGCCTCGCCTTCCGCCGCACCAATGGCGCGGGCCTGCCGAACGACCCGCGCGCGCTCGCCTATGCGCTCGGCACCTCGCTCTTCATCGCCGCCTACACGCTGAACGACGGCCTCGGCGGCCGCATCGCGGAAAGTCCGCATATCTATGTGATCTGGCTCTTCGCCGGCGACGGGCTGATCTTCTTCCTGCTGGTGCTCTGGCGGCGCGGCCGGAAATTCCTGGTGCCGCAGCGCGCCATGGCCATCGGCTTCGCCGGCGGCGTGATGTCCGTCGTCGCCTACTGGCTGGTGATCTGGGCGATGACACTGGCGCCCTTGGGCCCCGTCGCGGCCTTGCGCGAAACCAGCGTCGTCTTCGCCGCCCTCATCTCCGGCCTCCTGCTGAAAGAAGGCCTCGGCTGGCGCGCCATCGCCGCCGCCTGCGTCGTCGCGGCCGGCGTCATTTTACTGCGCTTCTAGAGATTGACGCCAAGCCCCTCATCCGCGCCGATCATGATGTTGAGGCATTGCACCGCCTGCCCTGACGCGCCCTTGCCGAGATTGTCCAAGAGCGCCACCAGCCGCGCCTGTTGCGTCTTCTCGTTGCCGAACACAAACAGCTTCATCTCATTGGTGCCGTTCAACTGCTCCGGGTCGAGCTTCGTCATCGCCGCGCTCTCTTCCAGCGCCGCCACCGACACAAACCGCGCGCCTTCGTAAGCCGCCGCCAGCACCTCATGCACGCGGCCAAGCGACGGCGCGCCGGGCAGCGCCCAGAGCTGCAGCGGCACCTCGACGATCATGCCCTGCGCATAGCGTCCGACATTCGGCGTGAAGAGCGGCGGATGCGCGAGG
>JAHBYM010000267.1 GCA_019635975.1 Parvibaculum sp.
GCGTCGAGCTTCATCAGGCTTTCGGCGGTGTCGACGGCGGATTGTTCCCAGGGGCGGGGGTTCCAGCCGAGGAGGCGGGTCGCCTTTTCGCCGGTTGCGTGTTTTTCCTTGCCGAGCTCGGGCAGCACCAGTTTCAGCTCGGGCATGCGCATGGCGGCGATGAAGACCAGCCAGTTGGGCAATTGCCGCGTCGGCACTTTCGCCGCCGCCTTGCCCATGCGCGCCTTCAGCGCGCGGGCGATGTCGCGCATCCAGACATAGTCGCCGGAGATGGCGAGGAAGCGCTCGCCCCTTGCCGCCGGATCGGTCATGGCGCGCAGGTGAAGGTCGGCGACGTCGCGCACATCGACAAGGCCGAAGGAGAGCTTCGGCATGCCGGGGACGGAACCGTCGATCAGGCCTTTCACGATCTGGATCGAGGTCGAGAAGTCGGGGCCGAGCACGGGGCCGAGCACGCCGACCGGATTGACCGTGCTGAGTTCGAGGCCGTTGCCCTCGCGGGCGATGAAATCCCAGGCGGCGCGTTCGGCGATGGTTTTCGATTTGGTGTAGGGGGTGAGGTCGCCGCCGCCTTCGAGGTTGGTCCAGTCGGTTTCGTCGAAGGGCTTCTTGCGGGGTTTGTGGCCGTAGCCGATGGCGGCGAAGGACGATGTCATCACGACGCGTTTGACGCCGGCGTCGCGGGCGGCGCGGAGCACGCGCAACGCGCCGTCGCGGGCGGGCACGATCAGCTCGTTCTCGTCTTTCGGTACGCCCGAGGGAAAGGGCGAGGCGACATGGAGCGCGTAGTCGGCGCCCTGCGCGGCCTCGGCCCAGCCCTTGTCGGCCATCAGGTCGGCGGCGAAGAAGGAGAGGCGCGCGCCCGGCTCCGCCCCGCCCGCTTTCAGCATGGCGCGGACATCCGCTTGCCGTGCGAGATTGCGCACCGTGGTGCGGACCTCGTGGCCCTTGTCGAGAAGCTGGAGGATGCAATGGGCGGCGATGAAGCCCGAGCCGCCGGTGACGAGGACTGTTGCCATGGGTGTTCCTCCGTTGGCGGATTTCTTTTCTCTCCGCCGTCATTGCGAGGAGCGTAGCGACGAAGCAACCCAGAAGCCGCAAATTCGGTGTTTGACGCTTTCTGGGTTGCTTCGCTTCGCTCGCAATGACGGTTCTTTTTTATCCTGCTCTAATCCGCCGCGCGGGCGAACTGGCCGGAGGCGGGGGAGAGTTTGTGGTTCTTCAGCGGCAGCTGGCGGATGCGCTGGCCGGTGAGACTGAAGACCGCGTTGGCGACGGCGGCCGAGATGGGCGGGGTGCCGGGCTCGCCGAGGCCGCCGATGGGGGCGCCGCTTTCGATGAAGTGGACGTCGATTTCGGGCGTGTCGGCGAGCTTCAGCATTTCGTAGTCGGTGAAGTTCGTCTGCGCGACGGCGCCGCCTTCGATCGAGATCTCGCCGAAGAGCGCGGCGGTGAGGCCGTAGATGATGGCCGACTCGACCTGCTGTGTGGCGGTGTCCGGATGGATCACCTCGCCGCAATCGACCGCGGCGGTGACGCGGTGGACCTTCACTTCGCCGGGCTCGACGATCGAGATTTCGGCAACCTCGGCGACGATCGAGCCGAAGCTTTCCTGGATCGCGATACCGCGCGAGCGCCCGGCGGGGAGCGGGCGGCCCCAGCCGGCTTTTTCGGCCGCGAGCTCCAGCACCGCCAGATGACGGGGCTGGTCCTTCAGCATGGCGCGGCGATATTCGAACGGGTCCTGCCCCGCTTCATGCGCCAGCTCGTCGACGAAGCTTTCGTTGAAGAAGGTGTGCTGCGTGTGCGCGACGGAGCGCCAGGGGCCGCGCGGCACCGGATTGTCGATCTCGACAAAGCGGATCGACTGGTTGGGCACATTATAAGGAATGTGCGGCGCCTCGCCGGGCTCGTCCTTGTGAACGTAGCGGTTTTCCCAGGCAACCGGGAACCCCTCGTCGTCGAGCGCGGCGCGCAGGCGCGACGAGGAGGCGATGCGGTAGGCGTCGTGCTGGATGTCGTCCTCGCGGGTGTAGATCAGCTTGACGGGCGCCGCGACTTCCTTCGCGATCATCGCCGCGAAGTCGATCTCGCTCGGGAAATCGAAGAAGCCGGCGCGGATCGGGATGCGGCGGCCGAAACCGCCGCCGAGCAGCATCGGATGCATGGTGACATTGTCGAAGTCGAGGCCGGCGACTTCGGCGATGCGGGCGCGGGCGCCGAGCGGGTCCTGCACGCCGAGCCAGACATCGGCCTTGCCGTCGCGAATCCAGATCGTGCAGTTCATCGGCTCCATGCAGGCGTGCGCAAGGTATGGCACGCGGTAGGACGCCTCGACAACGCGGGTGGCGCCCTCGAAGGCGCGGGGCGCGTTGCCGGTTTCGAAATCCTTGTCGCTCTTGCCGGCATCGAGCGCCGCGTCATGCGCGGCGAAGATGGTTTCCGACGAGATCGCCTCGTTGCCTTTGGTGTCGAAGGTGACGTCGAGCGCGAGGGCGGCTTCCTTGGCGCGCCAGTAATTGTCGGCGATGACGGCGACACCGCC
>JAHBYM010000268.1 GCA_019635975.1 Parvibaculum sp.
ACTCGACGAAGCGGCCCGCACGGGAAGCGCGGTCGAGAAGGCCGACGCCGGTGAATGGGTCGAGCGGCATTTCGGGCCGACGGGCGACAAGGGCATCGTCCGTGTACTGATGCATACGATCGTCTGGCAATATCTGCCGGCGGCGACGCAGGCGCGCATCGAAGCTGCGATGGCGGCGACCGGCGCGCGGGCGACGAAGGACGCACCCGTGGCCTGGCTGCGCGCCGAGCCCGATAAAATCGACAAACTGTCGGCCGCCGTCACGCTGACGCTGTGGCGGGGCGGCGGCGCCGAAACGCGAACCCTCGGCCGCACCGATTTTCACGGGCGGTGGACGAAGTGGGACGGGTGACATTGCCTGTTCTTCCGCATTCCCTCTGGCGGCATACTGGAACGGAAGCGGCCGCAGGCGTAGTCTTCCGCCTGTCCGCGCCGCGCGGATTCGACAGAGGGAGAGCGGGATGGGCAAGTTCGGTGAGGTGCGTGGTGTTTTTGTCGCCGGCTGCATGGCGGCGGTGGTGCTGGCGGCGTTTGGCGTACATGCGGAAGAGGGCGGCGGTGAGCATCCCGCCTGGGACTATGGCGACGTGCATGGACCCGAACACTGGGCCGATATCGACCCCGCTTTCGCGACCTGCCGCACGGGCATGCGCCAGTCGCCGATCGATATTTCCGGCCCGGCCGCGAGAGAT
The DNA here is from genome assembly GCA_019635975.1 of Parvibaculum sp. Taxonomy (GTDB): domain Bacteria; phylum Pseudomonadota; class Alphaproteobacteria; order Parvibaculales; family Parvibaculaceae; genus Parvibaculum. The sequence goes on from JAHBYM010000268.1 coordinate 693, forward strand.
GGCGCGGCGCCGTCGCTCGCCCTCGACTACCGCGCGGGTGCGGCGACGGTGGTCAATCTCGGCCATACGCTGCAGGTCAATGTCGCGGCGGGCAACCGGCTGACGCTTGGCGGCGTCGACTATCAGCTGCTGCAGTTTCATGTGCACACGCCGAGCGAACACAGCATCGATGGCCGGCATTCTCCGATGGAGGCGCATCTCGTTCACCGCAACGCGGATGGCGGGCTGGCGGTGGTGGGCGTGCTGATCGATGCAGGCGCGGCCGGCGTCATCGACGAATTGCCGCTGCCCGATGCGGTGGGCGGCACGGCGGAACTGGATGCCGCGCTCGACCCGTCGCATCTGCTGCCGGCGGCGCGCGGTTTCCATGCCTTCGAGGGTTCGCTGACGACGCCGCCTTGCAGCGAGGGCGTGCAATGGATCGTGATGCGCGCGCCGGCGACCGCAAGTGAAGAGACAATCGCGCGCATCACCGCAGTTCTCGGGCCGACCAACCGGCCGGTCCATCCCTTGAACGGACGCGAAGTGCTGACGGGCGAGTGACGGCCGTTGTGTCGCGTGTGCTTTGGGTGACGCGGAACCGGTAAGAGCGCCGGCTTTGCGTCTCCTGCTCACCCTCCCCCTGAGGGAGGGTGGTCGGTCGGGGTCGTGCATTGGTAAAGTTACAGGATGACCGACGCCCGCGTTCGCCAGCTTCGCCGCGACATGACCGACGCCGAGAAACGGCTGTGGGGACGGCTGCGCAATGAGGCACTCGGGTACGATTTCAGACGACAGCACCGCATCGACGTTTACATCGTCGACTTCGTTTGCCTGGAACGAAAACTCATCGTTGAGGTGGATGGCGGTCAGCACAATGAGCCGTCCGGGATTGAGCATGACGCGCGACGCACGGCGTGGTTGAACGATGTCGGCTATGAAGTGTTGCGTTTCTGGAACAACGACGTATTGGCGGGTACGGACGATGTTGTCGAAACGATCTGGCATGCGTTGAGAAAGCCACGTTCCGGGTTGCCGACGGTCAGCCGCTGATTCTCGCTTCCGTCCCACCCTCCCCCTGAGGGAGGGTCAAACCGCTGCAAGCGGTTTGGGGAGGGGTGCTCCGCCATCGGCCAATGGCGCGCTGTCGGTTATGCGCCGAAGTTCCACGCTTACCCCTCCCCGAAATTTGCCTCGCTGACGCGCCGCAAATTTCGACCCTCCCTCAGGGGGAGGGTGGAGGCAAGGCGACAGGAATGTCATTTGTAGAAAGAATATCCTCATGCCCGGCACACCCACCATCCCCGATGCCCTCCGCCGTCAGGCGCTGGGCTGCCGCCAACTCGGGTCGCCTTTCACGGCCCGCATCTGCGATGTGCTGGCCGACGGATTGACGACGGAGACCGCGTTCGGCGCGCGCATTCTCGGATGGGCGGGCCATCCGGTGAACGACGCGCTGGCGCTCCGCGCCGCTGGTGCGCTCAACGCGCTGGCGCGGTCGGGCGGTTGCGCGGAACTCACCGCCGCCTATCCGCCGCATGAGGCGGACGATGAGCGATTGCGCAATGCCATCGCGGCGGCGATGGCGGGCCACGACGACTTCCTGACGCGCTTTCTCGACAGCGCGCCGCAGACCAACGAGGCCGGGCGCTCCAATGCGCTACTTGGCGGCGCGCTGCATGTTGCCGCCGCAACCGGATTGCCGCTGGCGTTGCACGAGATCGGTTCGAGCGCGGGGTTGAACCTCGTCTTCGACCGCTATGCCTATGAACTCGGGACAGCGCGATGGGGCGCCGCTGACGCGGCCGTGACGATCGCCGCCGAATGGACGGGCGTGTTGCCGCCGCTCGATGCGCCGCTTCGC
>JAHBYM010000269.1 GCA_019635975.1 Parvibaculum sp.
CCTGCCTTGTGAGGGGGCAGGCAAGAATTCGGGGAATCCGGACATTTGATGAGGGCAATTCGGCGTTCGAGCGAGGCGGACGGGCGCTGATGCCTGCGAACTGACGACGGAAAACAAGGATGCTCTTGGAGAGTTTCTGGTCCGGGCGCCGGTGGCGGCATTGTTCGACGAGTTGAGCCGCTTCATGTCGACGCGCGAGGTGGCGCAGGTCTGCAACGCGAACCTGAATTTCTTTGAGAGTTAGGGGCTCTGGCCGGACGGATCGGAATATGCGACAAGGAGCCGTCCGCCGAGTAAGTATGCTCGCACGCTTTTCTGCCGGGTGTGTGGCGAGCGCTAGCGTCGGCCGCAGGCGTTCGTTTGCAACACCGGAATGGCAATGCGCTCAAAACCGATCGTCAAGGTTCTCGGCCGAGGGGTGCTTCGCGACAAAGGCACCAACATACTCGACCGGCAGTTACCAAAGCATCGGCCCGCGGATTGGCCCGATTTCGTGTACGACCCCGATGCTCGCGTTTATGATTGGCTGGCTGTCTACGACAATTTGCCACCCATGGACGACGAACGAAATTCGATGCGGGTCGAGCGGCTGGCTTGCCCACCGGAAAACACAATCCTCGTCACTTCTGAACCAAGCTCGATCAAGCGCTATGATCGGGCCTTCATCAACCAATTCGGCCGAGTGATCACGAGCCATGAGCCCGCGGCGCTGGACCATCCGGGCCGTGTGTTCGGCGTACCCGGATTGCGCTGGTTTTACGGCATGGGCGGGGGGCATGCGCGGACCTACGATGAAATCGTCGCAAATCCGCCGCGAAACAAGAGCGATGAAGTGGGCATGATGTCCTCGACGAAGCGGGACAAACATACGGCGCATCTCGACCGGTATCGCTTCACGATGGCGTTGGCGCGGCTAATGCCTGAAGCCAACATCTTCGGTCGCGGGTTGCGAGATATTACGGATAAGGCCGATGCCATCGATCCCTACAAGTACCAGATCGTCATCGAGAACCACATTGCCGATGCGCATGTCTCCGAGAAACTGACCGACGCCTTTCTGGGCCTTGCGTTACCGTTCTATTTCGGTGCGCCGGACATCGCGAAATATTTCCCGGCCGACAGCGTGATCCCGATCGATATACGCAACCCGGAGCACGCCGTTGCGACCATCAGGTCAGCCATGGCGGCCAGAGAATACGAGAAGCGGTTGCCTGCCATCGAGGAAGCGCGGCGACGCGTGCTCGACGAATACAATGTGATGACGATGCTCGTGCGCGAAACGCAGCGCGGCATTGTTACGCCACCTCCTCGCCCGTCCGCCGTGCTGATGAGCCAACGGGCGGCGCGGCGCGCCCATCCGCTACAGTCGGCAAGCGATTTCGGACAGTGGTTTTTGCGCCGTCTCATAGATCTCCGGCAGCGCAGCGCGGAGCGGCGGAGGGCATCATCGACAGTGGAATAGAGCGCAGCGTCATCCGCGGCGGCGAAACAATTCGTAGAGCGCGACGGCGGCGGCGTTGGAGACGTTGAGGCTTTTCATGATGCCGGCGGCGGGCAGGCGGGCGAGCAGGTCGCAATGTTCGCGAGTGAGGCGGCGCAAGCCCGCGCCCTCGGCGCCGAGGACCAGCGCCACGCGAGGCGAGAGCTTGAGATCGGGCAGGGCGGCATCTCCTTCGCCGTCGAGACCGATTACCTCGAAGCCCAGTTCCTTCAATTCATCGATGGCCCGGACGAGGTTGGTGACGCGGGCGATGCGGACCTGTTCGAGGCCGCCCGAGGCCGCCTTGGCCAGCGCGCCGCCGAAGGGCGGGCTGTTGCGGTCGGTCGTGACAAGCGCCGTTGCCCCGAAAACGGCGGCGGAGCGGAGAATCGCTCCGAAATTATGCGGGTCGGTGACCTGGTCCAGCACGACGACGCGGGTCGCACCCTCGCAAGCCTCGGCGACGTCGCGCTCGGGCAGGGGGGAGGCGCGGAGCACGATACCCTGATGGACCGCGCCCGGGGGCAGCAAGGCCGCAAGGTCATCGTTTTCCATAATTTCAGGGCGGAGTTCGAAGGCCGTTGCGGGATTGATCCCCTGGCGGGTCAGCTCGGCCTCGGCGTTGCGGGTCAGGCAAAGACGTTCGGCGGCGCGGGCCGGATTGCGCAAGGCGGCCAAAACCGCATGAAAACCATATAGATAGCTGTCATCGCCCGGCCGGGCGCCTTTGCCGCCGCCGTGTCTCGGCCCATGTTTCGGTGAACGGGACCCGTGCTGGGGGGCGCCGGAAGGATGGGAACGGGAGGGTTGCTTGCGTCTGCTCATGGAGGCGCTTATATTTCGCGCCTCGGGCTCATGCAAACGCCCCCGAACAGTACGCCTTGCCGGACGATACGGCTGGAGGCGCGCTGCGGGGGTGTTCACGCTTTCGGGACCGGGATTTTAGTTGACACAGCGGCGGCAAACCTGAATAAAGCCGCGCGTGTCCCACGAGGCCGCAAGACCAGTCACATCCGCGAACTTATTGGGATTTCACAACATTTGACATCGGACA
>JAHBYM010000027.1 GCA_019635975.1 Parvibaculum sp.
GGTGATGCGGAGGGAGCATAGCCGAGTCGGGGCGGGGATGGGGGGATTCATTCCTTTTGGCGTCATTGCGAGGAGCGCAAGCGACGAAGCAACCCAGAAGCGTCCAGTTCAGCGTCTGCCGCTTCTGGGTTGCTTCGCTTCGCTCGCAATGACGATTTTTCTGGGAAGCGGCAACCCACCCGCAATTTTTTCGCGTCCCCGAAGATATCCCCAGTTGTCAGCGTTGCGCTCGATACCCACTTACAGTCCATCTCCAGAATTGTACCCGGACGAAACATGACAACGAAGCGGAAGGCGAAGACGCCGCCCGCGGCGAAGCCGCGCTTGATCAAGGTGGCGAAGCCGTGTGCGCGCAAACCGGACGATGCGGGCATCGACTGGGACCGCATTCGCGTCGACTATGAAATCGGCGCGCGGAAGTTGAAGGCCATCGGGCTCGAACACGGCATCACGTCGCAAAAGATTGCCGCGCGCGCGCGGCATGAAAACTGGCCGAAACGCGCCGAAGCGGCGGAAGCGCCGCCGCCGAAAACCGGCGGCGAACTGCCCGAGGATGCCGAAGCGCTGGCGACACGGCTGACCAAATTGATCGCCCGCGAAATCGCCGATGTCGAGGGGCAGCGGCGGATAACGCGCGACGACGCGGAAGGCGAGCGGCAGGCGCGGCGGCTCGCCTCGCTGGTGCGCTCGATCGACAAGCTTCACGAAATCGAACAAGCGGCGCGGCAGGCGAAAAAGAATGACCCCGACAGCGACAGAAAAAAGCGGCGCGACGAAGACGAGCGGATCCTTGCCGGACTTCGGGATCGCTTCGCTCGCTGCTTTGCCGCCGCCGATCAGGACAGAATTCACGCAGAAGCTGACGCGGCGCGAGGCGCGGACGCTTGAGGCCTGCTGGCGCTTCTGGGCGCGCGCGGACCAGCTTGCGCCGGAAGGCGGCTGGACGACCTGGCTGATGCTGGGCGGACGCGGCGCCGGGAAAACGCGCGCCGGCGCCGAATGGGTGATGGAAGAGGTCGAGAGCGGCCGCGCGGGCCGCATCGCGCTGGTCGGCGAAACGCTCGCCGATGTGCGCGAGGTGATGATCGACGGGCCGTCGGGATTGCGCGGGGTGGCGCGCGCCGACATGCGGCCGCGCTACGAAGTGTCGCGCAAGCGCCTCCTCTGGCCGAACGGCGCGGTGGCCTATGTGTTTTCGGCCGGCGAACCGGAAAGCCTGCGGGGCCCGCAATTCGACGCGGCCTGGGGCGACGAGCTGGCGAAGTGGCGTCATGCCGAAGCCGCCTGGGACATGCTGCAATTCGGGCTGCGTCTCGGCGCGCACCCCCGGCAGGTGATGACGACGACGCCGCGGCCCGCGCCGCTGGTGAAGCGGCTGATCGCCGACGAAAGAACGGCGGTGACGCGGGCGGCGACGGCGGCAAATCGCGTCAACCTCGCCGAGGGATTTTTCCGCGGCGTGATCGCGCGCTACGAAGGCACGCGGCTCGGGCGGCAGGAACTCGACGCCGAGCTGATCGAGGACAACCCGGACGCGCTCTGGACGCGCGAAACGATCGAGCGGGGGCGCCTGCGCGATGCGCGCGATTTCGTGCGCGTGGTGGTGGCGGTCGATCCGCCGGCCTCGAGCGGCGCCGGCGCCGACGAATGCGGCATTGTCTGTGCGGGGCTGGGCGCCGACGGCCGGGCTTATGTCATCGACGACCGCTCGATGGGCCGCCTCTCGCCGCTCGCCTGGGCAAAACGCGTCGCCGGCTGCTACCGCGCGCATGAGGCCGACCGGGTCGTCGCCGAGGCGAATAATGGCGGTGAGATGGTGGCCCAAGTGATGCGCCAGGAAATGCCCGACGCGCCGATCCGGCTTGTGCATGCGACGCGGGGCAAGCGGCTGCGCGCCGAGCCGGTGGCGGCGCTTTACGAACGCGGCCTCGTGCATCATGTCGGCGCGTTCGCGAAGCTCGAAGACCAGATGTGCGACTGGACCCCCGGCGCGAAAAGCCCCGACCGCCTCGACGCGCTGGTCTGGGCGCTGACGGAACTGATGCTCTCGGGCGAGGCGGGCGAGCCGAAGGTGAGAAGGTTGTGAGGGCGCACTCCATCAAGATTGTCATTGCGAGGAGCGCAGCGACGAAGCAACCCAGAAGCGACGAGCACCGAGTTTTCCGCTTCTGGGTTGCTTCGCTTCGCTCGCAATGACGATGAGATTTTGAGTCACCCAAACCAGAAGTGTCATCCCGGCACTTGTTGCCGGGACCCAATCCACGTTGCCGCGAAACGAGACGCCAATGGGCCCCGGGAATAAACCCCGGGGTGACACTGAAATTTTGAAATCCGCCGCGATAAATCAGGAGCGAATTCATGGCTGACCTGCTGCAAAAACTTGCGTGGCTGATGCGTCCGCGCGCGGACGAGCGTGACGTGAAGCAATCCCGCGTCGCGCCGGCCATCGCCTTTCACACGCTGGGGCGGCCGGTCTGGACGCCGCGCGATTATGCGGCGCTGGCGGACGAGGGCTTTCAGCGCAACGCGGTCGCCTATCGCTGTGTGCGGGCGATTGCGGAAGCCGCGGCGAGCGTGCCCTGGCTGCTTTACGACGGGCCGCGCGAGCTCGCCGAACATCCGCTGCTGACGCTGCTCGAACGCCCGAACGCCGGCCAAGCCGGACCCGACCTCTTCGAAAGCTGGTTCGGCTTCCTGCAGGTGGCGGGGAACGCCTATCTCGAACAGGTATCGGTGGACGGGCGCCCGCGCGAGCTTCATGTGCTGCGGCCCGACCGGATGAAGGTCGTGCCGGGGGCGAGCGGATGGCCGGCGGCTTACGAATATTCCGTCAACGGACGGGTGACGACGATCCCTTGCGATGCGGGGTCCGGCGAAAGCCCGGTGCTGCATATGCGGCTTTTCCACCCGCTCGACGACCATTACGGGCTGAGCCCGCTGGAAGCGGCGGCGACCGCCATCGACATCCACAATGCCGCCGGCGGCTGGAACAAGGCGCTCCTGGACAACGCGGCGCGACCCTCCGGCGCGCTGGTCTACAAGGGCGGCGAGGCGGGCGCGAACCTCAGCGAGGATCAGTTCGAACGGCTGAAGCGCGAACTCGCCGACAATTATACCGGCCAGGCGAATGCCGGGCGGCCGCTGCTGCTCGAAGGCGGGCTCGACTGGAAGCCGATGGGGCTTTCGCCGAAGGACATGGATTTCATCGGCGCGAAAAACGCCGCGGCGCGCGACATCGCGCTCGCCTTCGGCGTGCCGCCGATGCTGCTCGGCATTCCGGGCGACAACACCTATGCGAATTACCGGGAAGCCAACCGCGCCTTCTGGCGGGCGACGGTGCTGCCGCTGCTGGGGCGCACGGCCCGGGCGCTGACGCGCTGGCTGAGCCCTCATTACGAGGGCGGCGACCGCCTGCGCCTCTGGTACGACGCCGACGCCATCGAGGCGCTGTCGAGCGAGCGCGAGGCGCTGTGGGCGCGCGTCGGCGGCGCGGGCTTCCTCAGCGACGAGGAAAAGCGCGAGGCGGTGGGCTATGGCCGCGTCAGCCGGTCTTCGTCTTCTGCACGTGATTGAGGACGACGACCAGCGCGACGACGCCGAAGACCATGAAGACGAAGCTGATGCCGGTGCCGCGCATTGCATGGGAGACGTAGAGCAGCATCACGCCGATGGCGGCGCCGAAGCCCGCATGGGGCGAGACGCTGTAGCCCTTTATCGTGAAGAGTGAGGGAACGGCGACACCTCGGGCGCGGGTGCGCTTTTCGGTCCAGATCAGAAGCATCGGCGCGCAGGCGAGCGCGATGCCCATGGCGAGGATCATCCATTCTTCGGGGGTCATGCTTGTGTCTTGTCTCCGGGCGGGGATGGGAACGGGAGCAGCATACATGAACGAGGACGAAAAACACTGGCATCTCGACCGGCGGGTGCCGATCGCGGTGATCCTGACGCTGCTGCTGCAAAGCTGCGCGGCGCTGGTCTGGGCCGGGTCGGCGTCGGAACGCCTGACGACGCTCGAAATGCGCGCCGCCCGCATCGACGAAATGGTCGAGCGCACGGCGCGGCTCGAAGAGCGCGCGAGAGGCGCGAGCGAGGCGCTGGCAAGGATCGAGGCGAGGCTGGAGAGGTAGTTCTTCCACAAGGGCGTGTGCATCTCACCTCACCACATCGTCTTTGCCGGGCTTGACCCGGCAATCCAGAAGGCGCGTCAGCGCCGTCCATCTTCGTAAAATCAACACGGGTTGCCGCACAGGGAGTCTTTGCGAAGAGAGACGCCGCCTGGCGGCGGCTTCTGGATGCCCGGATCAAGTCCGGGCATGACGATGCTTTTTAAGCAATGAAACAATGAGGTGCCCCACGTCGCTGGAACGAGGGCGCCTTTTTTGTTGCCTGAACGGCAAACCCCGAAACCATCCGACAACGGAGGATCAAGCGTGAGCGAGGCTGAACGGAGAGGCGCGGAGCGTAAATCGGCGCGGTTCCAGGCAAAAAGCGTCCGGCCCGACGGGACGTTCGAGGGTTATGCGTCGCTGTTCGGCGCCGAGGATCTCGGCCGCGACATCGTGATGCCGGGGGCCTTCGCGCGTTCGCTGGCCAAGCGCGGGGCCCGCGGCGTCAAGCTCCTCTACCAGCACGACGCCGGCGAAGTGATCGGCGTCTGGACCGAGATCCGCGAGGACGCGCGCGGTCTCTTCGTGCGCGGGCGCTTGCTGCCCGATGTCGCCCGCGCCCGCGAGGTGCTGGCGCTGATGCGCGCCGGCGCGGTCGACGGTCTGTCGATCGGCTACCACGTGGTGCGCGCCGAAAAGGACGGGAAGCGCGGCGCGCGCCGCCTCGTCGAACTCGACCTCTGGGAAATCTCGGTGGTCACTTTTCCGATGCTGCCGGAGGCGCGCGTCAGCGCCGTCAAGGCGGCACGGAGCGCCGATGCGGCGCTCGTTCGCGCGATGCGGGCGGCGGCGCGTCTTTTCCGAAGCTGAACCTTTCACCCCCCAATGGAGAAACCCATGTCCCTGTGGATGAACGACCTGCCGCGCGTCGGCGCCTCGCTGAAGGAACCGGAACGCAAAAGCGCCCCCGATGCCAAGGGCGAACGCAAGAGCGCCGATGCGACCGGCGCTGAAATGCGCGAAGCGATGGACGAGCTGATGTCGTCCTTCGAGGCCTTCAAGGAGGCGAATGACGAACGGCTTGGCGAGATCGAGCGCAAGGTGGCGGCCGATCCGCTGACCGACGAAAAGCTCGCCCGCATCGACCGCGCCCTCGACCGGCAGACGAAGAAGGTCGAGGATCTGGCGCTGGCGGCGGCCCGGCCCGAACTCGGCGGCGACCGCGCGGGCCCCGCCGCGGCACGCGAACACAAGCGCGCCTTCGAACATTATGTCCGCAAGGGCGAGGCGCATGAGCTGCGCGGGCTGGAAGCGAAGGCGCTGTCGACGCAGCCCGGTCCCGATGGCGGCTACCTGGTGCCGGTCGAGACCGAACGGCTGATCGACCGCATCGTCTCGGAAGTGTCGCCGATCCGCGCCATCGCCGGCGTCCGCCAGATCGGCGCCGCGAGCTACAAGAAGCCGTTCACGACCGGCGGTCCGCAAACCGGCTGGGTCGGCGAAACGGAAGCCCGCCCCGGCACCGCGACGCCGACGCTGTCGGAAATCGAGTTCCCGGCAATGGAGCTTTATGCGATGCCGGCCGCGACCTCGACGCTGCTCGACGACGCCGCCGTCAATATCGACCAGTGGCTGGCCGAGGAAGTGCAGACCGCCTTTGCCGAACAGGAGGGCGCCGCCTTCGTCGCCGGCGACGGCGTGAAAAAGCCGCGCGGCTTCCTCGACTACGAGATGGTGGCCGACGGCAGTTGGGAATGGGGCAAGCTCGGCTTCGTCGCCACGGGCGCGGCCGGCGCTTTCCCGTCGACCAATCCGTCCGACAAGCTGATCGATCTCATCTATGCGGTGAAGGCCGGCTACCGCGCCAATGGCCGCTTCGTGATGAACCGCGCCACGCAATCGGTCATCCGCAAGTTCAAGGATGTCGACGGCAATTATCTCTGGCAGCCGGCGCTGGCCGCCGGTCAGCCGCCGACGCTCTTGAACTATCCGGTGACGGAGGCCGAAGAGATGCCGTCGATCGGCGCCAATGCGCCGGCCATCGCCTTCGGCGACTTCAAGCGCGGCTACCTGATCGTCGACCGGCTCGGCGTGCGCGTGCTGCGCGATCCATACAGCGCGAAACCTTACGTGCTGTTCTACACCACCAAGCGCGTCGGCGGCGGGGTGCAGAACTTCGAGGCGATCAAGTTCCTGAAATTCGCGGAATAGGAGGAACGAGATGCGCGACATTCATAGCGGCATCGCCACCGTGCAGACCCTCGATCCCGCGCTGACGACCGCCACGCGCTACGGCGCGCCGGTCGACCGCAAGGGCTTCGAGGCGGTGGAGCATATCGTCTGCATCGGCGCGACCGACGAGGAGCTGTCGCCGGAACTCGCCATCGCCTGCGCGATCGAGGTTTCGGAAAACGGCGGCGACTGGCAGCCGGTGACGGCGCAACACGAGGTGCTGGGCGGACCGCTCGGCGAGGATGGCATTTTCGCCGTCATCGACGATGTGGCGGGCGACCAGCGCGACTACCGGATCGGTTATGTGGGCCCGGCGCGCTATACGCGCGTCGCGGTCCACCTGACCGGCACGCATGAGGACGGCACGCCGGTCGCGGCGCTGGCGCTGCTGGCGCATGCACATCTGAAGCCGGTGACGCCATGACGCTGGCGCTTCTGACAGGCCCGGCCGCCGAGCCGGTGACGCTGGCGGAAGCCCGCGCGCATCTGCGCCTCGACGGGACGGAGGAGAACCCGCTCGTCGAGGCGCTGATCGCGGCGGCGCGCGCGGCGCTCGAAGCCGAGACGCGGCGTGCTTTCGTGACGCAAAGCTGGCGGCTGACGCTGGACGACTGGCCGGCGGACCCTGTGCGGCTGCCGCTTGCGCCGGTTGCCGCCGTGACGGCGGTGAAGGTCGCGAGCCTCAGCGGCGCGATGCTGCCGATCGATCCGGGCTTCTACGAAACCGACCTCGCCGGCGAACCGCCGCGCCTTGCCGCCAAGCGCGGTCAGGCCTGGCCGATGCCGGCGACGCGGTTGGCGGGCATCGCGGTGGATTTCACCGCGGGCTATGGCGCGGCCGCCGATGTGCCGCCGCCGCTGAAACAGGCGCTGCTGTTTCTGGTGGCGCACTGGTTCGAGAACCGCGAGCCAACCGGCAGCGGCAACGAGCTGCCGCGCACGATCACGGCGCTTGTCGCGCCCTACAGACGGGTGCGGCTGTGAGCGCGGGCGCGATGCGCGAGCGCGTGACGCTGCAGGCGCCGGTCCGGACGCCGGACGGCGCCGGCGGCGCGGATGTGACGTGGAACGACGTCGCAACCGTCTGGGCGAGCGTCATGGCACTGTCGGGGCGCGAACGGCCCGCCGGCGAACGCATGGAGGCGCGCCGCCGCCTGCAGGTGTTGATCCGCTACCGGAGCGACGTGACCGCGGCCATGCGGCTCGTGTGGCAGGGCCGCGCGCTCGATATCCGGACCATGTGCGACATCGACGGCAAGCGGCACATGCTGCTGATCGATTGCGAGGAGGGCGGCCAATGAGTGCGGACCTCGTCTTGCAGAAAGCGGTCCATGCGGCGCTCGCCGCCGATGCCGCGCTGGTGGCGCTGGTCGGGACGCGCCTTCACGACAACCCGCCGGACGATGTGGCGCTGCCATACCTGACGCTCGGCGAAAGCGAGATGCGCGATTGGAGCACGGGCGAGGGCGCGGGCGCCGAACACCGGCTTTCGTTTCACGCCTTCGCGCGCGGCGGCGGACGGACGCAAGCAAAGGCGATCCTCGGCGCGGTGCGCGCGGCGCTGCACGATGCGGCGCTGACACTGGAGGGACATGCGCTGGTCAATCTGCGGTTTCTCGACGCCGAAACGCGGCGCGAGCCGGACGGCACGACCTGGCGCGGCACGATCCGCTTCCGCGCGGTGACGGAGGAGAGTCCGGAATAGCTGCATATTTCTTCCACCCTCCCCTCGGGGAGGGTCAAACCGCTGCAAGCGGTTTGGGGCGGGGGTGTGGCGGATACGGCTGGCTCGACAGCTCGCTATGTTCGCAGTGAATAACGCATTCCCCCGCCCCGAAAAATTCTTCGCAAGCTCGAATTTTTCGACCCGCCCCCCAGGGGCGGGTGGATCGGTTCGATCGGCATTTCGACAATCGAACAATCATCGAAAAAGGACATCCAATGACCGCCCAGAAAGGCAAGGACCTGCTGGTGAAGCTCGACGAGACCGGCACGGGCAGCTTTGCAACCGTTGCGGGGCTACGCTCGCGCGCGCTCGCCTTCAACGCACGGCCCGTCGACATCACCCATGCGGAATCGGCCGGGCGCTGGCGCGAGCTGCTGGAAGGCGCCGGCGTGCGCTCGGCCGGCGTGACCGGGCGCGGCATCTTCAAGGACGCGGGCTCGGACGCCAGCGTGCGCCAGATCTTCTTCGACGGCGCGATCCGCGACTGGCAGGTGGTCATCCCCGATTTCGGAACGGTTCAAGGTCCGTTCCAGATCGTGGCGCTGGAATTTTCCGGCGAGCATGATGGCGAAGTGACATTCGACCTGGCGCTCGAAAGCGCCGGCGCGATTTCGTTCACGGGCGCATGACGATGGCCAACAGACATCGCGGCGAAATCGAGGCATGGCTTGGAGGCGAACGGCGGACGCTGGTGCTGACGCTGGGGGCGCTGGCCGAACTTGAGCAAGCCTTTGGCGGCGAGGACATGCTGGCGCTGGCGGCGCGCTTCGAGACCGGGCGCATTTCGGCGATGGACGCGGTGCGCGTGATCGGCGCCGGCTTGCGCGGCGCGGGCGCCGAGATTTCCGATGCCGAGGTGGCGCGGTTGACGGCCGAAGGCGGCGCGGCGGGCTTCATTGCCGTGGTCGCCGATCTTCTGTCGGCGACCTTTGGCGGCGGCGCGGAGATGAAATGAGCGCGGCGCGTTTTCCCTGGGACGAAGCGATGACGCTCGGCCTCGGACGCCTGCGCCTCGCGCCCGAAACTTTCTGGCGACTGACGCTGCCCGAACTCGCCGCCGCCGCGCGGGCATTTGCGCCGGGCGGGCAAGCGCCGATGGCGCGCGGCGAACTCGAAGGCCTGATGCGGCGCTTCCCCGACTGATGGAGACGACATGACCCCGGACACCGACCCGGCCGCGACCGCGCGCGCCATGGAGGAGGCGGCGGCGGCGACGCGCGCCTTCGGCCTCGAAACGCAGCGCACGCTGCGCGGCGTGACAGAGGATTATCGCCGCGCCGGCGCCGGCGGGCGCGATTTCGGCCGCGCCCTGTCGTCGGCCTTCGACGGCATCGCGCTGAAGGGCCGCTCGATTTCCGACGTGTTGCGGAAACTGGCGCTCGATATTTCGCGTCTCGCGCTCGAAAGCGTGACGCGTTCGATCTCGGGCGCGGTGGCGGGCGGCTTGAGCGGTCTTGTCGGCGGCATTGTCGGCAGCGCCAGGGGCAACGCCTTTGCCGACGGCCGCGTGCTGCCTTTTGCGAAAGGCGGCGTCGTCAACAGCCCGATGCTGTTTCCGCTGCGCGGCGGCGCGGGGCTCGCGGGCGAGGCGGGGCCGGAAGCGATTTTGCCGCTGAAGCGCGGCGCCGACGGCCGCCTCGGCGTGGCGACCGAAGGCGGCGGCAGCGCGATCAACGTGACCTTCAACGTGACGGCGGCCGACGCCGAAAGTTTCCGCCGCTCGGAATCGCAGATCGCCGCGATGCTCGCCCGCGCGGCGAAACGGGGAACGAGGAATCTCTGACATGGCCTTTCACGAAATCCGCTTTCCGCTCGACATTGCTTTCGGTTCGTCGGGCGGGCCGGAGCGGCGCACCGAGATTGTGACGCTGGGGTCGGGCCATGAGGAGCGCAACAGCCCCTGGGCCGGATCGCGGCGGCGCTACAATGCCGGTTACGGGCTTCGCGCACTCGACGACATTCACGCGCTGATCGAATTTTTCGAGGCGCGGCACGGACGGTTGCACGGCTTTCGCTGGAAGGATCGCGCCGACTGGAAGAGCGGTGCGCCGGGCGCGGGCATTGCCGCGACGGATCAGGCGCTCGGTACGGGCGACGGCACGCGCACGGCGTTTCATCTCGTCAAGACCTATACGTCGGGCGGCGCGAGCTATGCGCGCGAGATCGCAAAGCCGGTCGCGGGCAGCGTGCGCGTCGCGGTCGGCGGCGTCGAGAAAACCGCGGGCACGGATTTTTCGGTCGATCATGCGACCGGCATCGTGACATTCGCGGCACCGCCGGCGGACGGCGCGAGCGTGACCGCGGGCTTCGAATTCGACGTGCCGGTGCGCTTCGACACCGATTTTCTCGACATCGATCTCGGCGCTTTCGAGGCCGGCAGCGTGCCGGCGGTGCCGGTGGTCGAGATCAGATTGTAAGACGCGGTTTTTCCAACAGCGTCATGACCCGCTTCATGCGGGTCATCCACGTCTTTGCGTCACAGCACAGAAAGCAAGACGTGGATGGCCCGCCACCTTGTTACAAAGGAGGGCCGGGCCATGACGACTTATCGGATTCGGAATCTCGATGAAAACTCTCCCCTCCGGTCTCGAAGCGCACCTGGCGTCGGGCACGACGACGCTGGCGACCTGCTGGAAGCTGACGCGGGCCGACGGCGCGACGATGGGCTTTACCGATCACGACCGCGACATCGCGTTCGGCGGTACGACATACGAGGCGGCGGGCGGTTTCACCGCGTCGGCACTCGAACATTCGTCGGGGCTTGCGGTCGACAATCTCGATGTCGCGGGCGCACTTTCCTCGGCGCGGATCGAGGAGGGCGACCTCGCGGCCGGGCTCTATGACGATGCCGAAATCGAGATCTGGCGCGTCAACTGGCAGGCGCCGGCGGAGCGTGTGTTGCTGCGCAAGGGCAATATCGGCGAGGTGACGCGCGGGCGGGGAAGTTTCACCGCCGAGCTGCGCGGCCTCGCGCACCGGCTCAACCAGCCGACGGGCCGCATCTTCCAGTATGGCTGCGACGCGGATCTCGGCGATGCGCGCTGCGGCATCGACCCTTCCGCGTCGGCCTGGCGCGGCGAGGGAGTCGTGACAAGCGCCGGGGACGACCGTGTGATTGTGGCAAGCGGGCTTGGCGGCTTTACCGCCGGTTGGTTCGAACGCGGCAAACTGGTTTTCACGAGCGGCGCCAATGAGGGCGCGGCGATGGAAGTGAAGGCGCATGCGCTCGCACCCGAAGGCGCACGGCTCGAACTCTGGCGGCGCATGGCGCGGCCGGTCGCGGAAGGCGACACGTTCACGGTGACGGCCGGATGCGACAAGCAGTTCGCGACCTGCCGGGCGAAGTTTGCGAACGGCATCAATTTTCGCGGCTTCCCGCATATGCCGGGCAACGACTTCGTGGTGGCGCGCGCCGGGCAGGGCCCGAACGACGGCGGCAGGCGGAGCTGACATGACAAGACGCGACGACATCGTGGCCGCGGCGCGCGGCTGGATCGGCACGCCCTATCGCCATCAGGCGAGCCTCAAAGGCGCGGGCACGGATTGCCTCGGCCTTGTGCGCGGCGTCTGGCGCGAGGCGGTGGGCGCCGAACCCGAATTGCCGCCGCCCTACACGGCCGATTGGGCCGAGCGGCCGGGCGGCGGCGCGCGCGAGACCATGGCGGAAGCCGCACGGCGGCACATGATCGAGATTGCGGCGGCAGATGCGGGCGCGGGCGATGTGATGTTGTTCCGCATGCGCGACGGCGGTCCGGCGAAACATGCGGCGATCCTCTCGGGCGCCGACCGGATGATCCATGCCTGGTCGGGCCATGCGGTCGTCGAAACGGCGATGGGCCGCTGGTGGCGCGCGCGCGCCGCCTACGCGTTCCGCTTTCCCGGTATGGAAGACTGAAACATGGCGACACTCGTTCTCTCCTCCGTCGGTTCGGCCATCGGCGGCGCGCTTTTGCCGTCGGGCCTGAGCATTCTCGGTGCGACCGTCAGCGGCGCGGCACTGGGCGGCGCGCTCGGCGCCGGGCTCGGCTCTTACGTCGACGGCCAGCTTTTCGGTTCGTCGGCAAGCGCCGAAGGGCCGCGCCTCAACGATTTGCATGTGATGGCCTCAACCGAGGGCGCGCCGGTGCCGCGCGTCTATGGACGCGCGCGGCTGGCGGGCCAGGTGATCTGGGCGACCGACTACAAGGAGCATGTCAGCCGGCGTTCGTCGGGCGGCGGCAAGGGCGGCGGCGGATCGTCGGCGACCGTCACCGAATACAGCTACAGCGTCTCCTTCGCGGTCGGTCTCTGCGAGGGCGAGGTGACGCGCATCGGCCGCATCTGGGCCGACGGCAAGCCGCTGCCGCTGTCGGGCCTTGCATGGCGGCTGCACAAGGGCGGCGAAACCGAGCAGCCCGATCCGCTGATCGAGGCGATCGAGGGCGCGGACGCGGCGCCCGCCTGTCGCGGCACGGCCTATGTCGTGTTCGAGGACATGGATGTGACGCCCTTCGGCAATCGCATTCCGCAGCTGAGCTTCGAGGTGTTCCGGGCGTTGAGCGAAGTCGAAGGCATGGTGCGCGCGGTGACGATGATCCCCGGCGCGGGCGAATTCGTCTACGACACAAGCCCGCAGCGCGAAATCCTGAGCGAGACGTCGAGCCGGGCACTGAACGTGCATACATCCGAAGCACGCGCCGACTGGCATGTGGCGCTCGACGATCTCGAGGCGACCTGCCCGAACGCAAAGGCCGTGTCGCTGGTGGTGAGCTGGTTCGGCGACGACCTGCGCTGCGGGCATTGCACGGTGCGCCCGAAAGTCGAAATCGGCCACAAGATCACGCAGCCGGGACACTGGTCGGTCGCCGGGCTCGGGCGCGCCGCCGCGCAAACCGTCAGCACGATCGACGGACGGCCGGCCTATGGCGGCACGCCATCGGACGCATCGGTGGTGCGCGCGTTGCAGGACATCAAGGCGCGCGGGCTTGCGGCGGTCTTCTATCCCTTCGTGATGATGGATGTGGCCGCCGGCAACGAACTGCCCGACCCCTGGAGCGCCGCGGGCGCGCAAGCCGTCTATCCGTGGCGCGGGCGCATCACCTGCGACCCGGCGCCTGGCCGCGACGGCACGCCCGACAAGACAAGCGCGGCGGCAACGCAGGTCGCGGCATTCTTCGGCAGTACGACGCCCACGGGCAGCGAATGGTCCTATCGGCGGATGGTGCTGCACTACGCGCAGCTTTGCGCCGATGCCGGCGGCGTCGACGCCTTCCTGATCGGCTCGGAACTGAAGGCGCTGACGCAGGTGCGGAGCGCGGCCGGCACCTATCCCGCCGTCGCGGCACTGAAGACGCTTGCCGCCGATGTGCGCGCGATCCTCGGGCCCGCGACGAAAATCTCCTATGCGGCCGACTGGTCTGAATATGCGGGCCACGCGCCGGGCGACGGCACGGGCGATCTCTATTTTCATCTCGATCCGCTCTGGGCCGACGCCAATGTCGATTTCATCGGCATCGACAATTATGCAGCCCTGACCGACTGGCGCGACGGCCACGCGCATCTCGACGCAACGGCGGGCTGGCGCTCGATCTACGATCTCGACTATCTGCGGAGCCGCATCGCGGGCGGCGAGGATTTCGACTGGTACTATGCGAGCGAGAGCGATCGCGCCGCGCAAATCCGCACGCCGATCACCGATGGCACATATGGCAAGCCCTGGGTGTGGCGGGCGAAGGACATCAAGTCCTGGTGGCAGAACGAACATTACAACCGGCCGGGCGGCGCGGAAGCCGCGACGCCGACCGGCTGGGTGCCGCAATCAAAGCCGGTCTGGTTCACCGAACTCGGCTGTCCGGCGGTCGACAAGGGAGCGAACCAGCCCAACGTCTTTGTCGATCCGAAATCGGCCGAGAGCGCGCTGCCGCATTTCTCGCGCGGCACGCGGGACGATTTCATGCAGCGCCGCTTCATCGAGGCGCAGATGTCGTACTGGAACCCGGTCCATGCGGATCATGTCGCGGGCGCGAACCCCGTTTCGGCGGTCTATGGCGGACGCATGGTCGATCCGGCGCGGATCTTCCTCTGGACCTGGGACGCGCGTCCCTTTCCGGCCTTCCCGGACCGCACCGACATCTGGGCCGATGGCGAGAACTGGCGGCTCGGCCACTGGCTGAACGGCCGCATGGGCGCGGCACCGCTCGCCGACCTTGCCGCCGCGATCATGCGCGAGGCGGGCTTTGAGGATTTCGACGTCGGCGAACTCGGCGGCACGGTCGAGGGTTTCGTGGTCGACCGCATCATGTCGCCGCGCGCCGCGCTCGAACCGCTGATGTTGGCGCATTTCTTCGATGCGGCCGAAACGCAAGGCCGGATCCGCTTCCGCCATTTCGGCGATGCGCCCGTTTTCGCGCTGACGCCCGGCATGCTGGCGGTGGGCGAGGCCAGCGCCGCGCCGGGCTATGCGCTGACGCGCGGACAGGAAACCGAACTGCCGCTCGCCGCCAAGCTCGCCTATATCGATGGCGGCGGCGAATACCGTCAGGCGGCGGTCGAGGCAAGGCGGCTTGCCGGCAGCAGCGAGCGCGTGGCGGCAACGACGCTGCCGATGGTGCTGACGCAAGCCACCGCGCAAGGCATCGCCGATATATGGATGCAGAAGGCGTGGAGCGAACGCGAGCGGGCGGCGCTGTCGCTGCCGCCGAGCCTCCTGGCGCTCGATCCGGGCGATGTGGTGACGCTCGACCTGCCGCATCGCGCCGCGCGCATCCGCCTGACCGAAATTTCCGATGCCGGTGCGCGCGAGGCCCGCGGCGTCGAGAGCGAGGCGAGCCTCTACGGGCCGGTGACGGCGCCGGTCCGCACGAGCCGCCCGGCCGCCGCGCCAAGCTACGGTACGCCGCTGGCCGTCTTGATGGATTTGCCGCTGCTGACCGGCGAGGAAACGCCGCATGCGCCGCGCGTCGCGGTGGCGGCCGATCCCTGGCCGGGCGGCGTCGCCTTCTTCAAGAGCGCCGGCGCGGGCTTTGCCTTCGACCGCGTGGTGACGCGCGCCGCGACGCTCGGACAGACGCTGACGCCGCTGATGCCGGGGCCGGTCGGGCGCTGGGACGAGGTCAATGAATTCACCGTCGCGCTTTCGAGCGGCGAGATCGCAAGCGCCGATGCGCTGTCCGTGCTGGCGGGCGCTAATGCCGCCGCGCTCGAAACGCCGGAAGGCGACTGGGAGATATTGCAGTTCCGCGAGGCGCTGCTGGTCGCGGCGGGCGAGATGAAACTCTCCGGCCTGTTGCGCGGACAGGCGGGCACCGAGGCGGCGATGCGTGCGCCGCTCGCGCCCGGCGCGCGCTTCGTGCTGCTCGACGCGGCGGTGAGCGAACTCGGAATGAGCGATGCCGAGCGCGGCCTCGCGCGGGTCTGGGCCTACGGTCCCGCGCCGCTGCCGCGCGACGACGCGACTTATGCAAGCGTGACGCGCGCCTTCGAGGGCGTGGGCCTGCGCCCGTTGAGCCCCGTCCATCTGCGGGCGTGGCGCGACGCGGACGGGCACATCGAGATCGCCTGGATCCGGCGCACGCGTATCGGCGGCGACAGTTGGTCCGGGCTCGACGTGCCGCTCGCCGAAGAGACGGAACGCTATGAAATCGAAATCCGCGACGGCGCGGCGGTGAAGCGCGTTCTCGCGGCGATTGAACAGCAGGCGAGTTATGCCGCCGCCGAGCAGATCGCCGATTTCGGCGGCGCGGATTTTCCGGCGCTCGAAATCGCGGTCTACCAGTTGAGCGCGCGCTTCGGTCGCGGCACGGGCGGTCACGCAACCGTCGCGCTCTGACGGTCCCCTCCAATTCGGCGTGGCTTTCGCTTGACAATGTTCCCTATTTGTTCTGATATATGGGAACAAAATCCTAGAGGTGGAGGCCGCAGCCATGGGCGGGGCGAGGGACCTTTTCAACCGGACGCCGACGCTCGCCGAAATGGCGGCGCTCGCAGCGATCGTGCGCGACGCGGCCGGAAACGACGGCGAGGAATCATGCGTGGCGCTCGCCTGGGCGCTGCTGAACCGATGCGCGGGCGGCCGCCCTCGGCTCGGCGAGAGCCGTTTCGCACCGACCAATTCCGATTTCGCCGATCCGGCCTTCTGGCGCGCGCTGTCGGCTGCCTGCCGCGCCTGGACGGGCGACGCGCCCGATCCGACCCACGGCGCCACACGCTTTCATTCGCACACAGATTATCCGCGCTGGGCGCACCGGACGGTGCCGAGTGCGCTGATAGGAAAGAACTTCTTTTATCCCCCCGATCCGCCGGGCATTTACGTGCCGGGCAGGGTCCAACCCTGAAAGGAAACCCCGATATGATTTCTCTCTTCCTCGAGACGCTGGTCAACTGGATCGAACCGGTGCTCGCGATCGTCGGTGCCGCATCCGCCGTCGCCGCCGCGACGCCGACTCAGAAAGACGACAAGTTCGTCGGCAAGATCGTCCGCATCGTCGATTTTGTGGCGCTCAATATCGGCAACATCCGGCGCCGGTGAGTCCGGCGGTTTCCCTGCGCCACGCCGCGCCAATTCGAGGTCCGGCGCGGCGCGGGGCGCCCGTTCCGGCGGATTTCCGGCGCCGCGAATTTAAAATTCACCACGGTTTATTAGAGTTTCATTAGGGTGCGATCCCTAAAATCACAATTGTAGCGTACCCCGGGCGGCCGGCTTTCGCCGGTCCGAACGAACGAGGGGAAACTCCAATGGCGCGGAAGATTTTTTACAATCGCCGATCACGCCGCCGCATGCTGGCGGTGACAGGCGTCTGCGTCGTTGCCACGGCGCTCTTCTCGGCCGGCGTCTATACCGGCAAGTCCTATCCCGCTCTCTTCAGCCTCGCATCGCTGTCGCCCGCGACAGCCGCCGCACCCGTCGCATCCAATGCCGTGCCGGTGTCGCTTACCGCAGCGGAATTCTGACCCGCCGCGCGTGCGAGGTTCTCACCCGCCGCCAATCTCCCTTCAATATCCGAACGCCTCTGTTCCCACGCGGACAGACGAACCATATGCTGCTAGAAACGCCTCCGAACGATGAGGGGCGACGGGCAGGATCGGCGTTTATGGACCTTCAACTCAACGGCAAGACGGCGCTCGTTTCGGGCGCGCATCGCGGCACCGGCCGCGCCATCGCACATGCGCTCGCACGCGAAGGCGCGCATGTGCTGGTGCATGGCTTCGAGCAAGGCGCCGCCGACGCCGTCGCCGATGAAATTCGTAGCCTCGGATTTTCGGCGAAGGGCATCGCCGGCGACATATTGAACGATGCCGGCGCCGCCGAAGTCGCGGCCGCCGCGGGCGACATCGACATTCTCGTCAACAATTACGGCACCGCCGATGCGGGTTCGTGGACGAAATCCGAAACGCCGGACTGGATCGAGGCCTATGAGAAGAACGTGCTGTCGGCGATGCGCCTGACGCGCGCCTTCATGGGCGCGATGACGCGCAAGGGCTGGGGCCGCATCGTGATGCTCGGCACCATCGGCTCGACGGAACCGGCCGCGCGCATGCCGCAATACTACGCATCGAAAGGCGCGCTGGCGACGATGACGATTTCGCTGGCGAAGGAACTCAAAAACACGGGCGTCACCGTCAATCTGGTTTCGCCGGGCCTGATCCGCACAAGGGAAGTCGAGGAGCGCTTCATCGCGCAGGGCCGCGAACGCGGCTGGGGCGCGACATGGGACGAGGTCGAGCCGCATGTGCTGAAGAATTTCATGGGCAACCTGACGGGGAAAATTCCGTTGCCCGAGGAAATCGCCGATCTGGTGGCCTTCGTCGCCAGTCCGAAAGCGGGCGCGATCAACGCGCTCAATATCCGGATCGACGGCGGCACGACCGCATTGGTGACGTGAGGAGACAAAATGCAGGCCTTCCGCTTCGATCTGTGTGAACTGCCCGGCGAGACGAAGGGCCTGCGCGACGATGTGCGCGCCTTTCTCGAAAAGGAGCTCGCCAACGTGCCTGCAGTGACGCGGGCGCAGACATGGTCGGGCTCCGATCTCGAATTCAGCCGCAAGATGGGCGCGAAGGGCTGGATCGCGATGACCTGGCCGAAGAAATATGGCGGCCATGAACGTAGCGCCTTCGACCGCTATGTGGTGCTGGAGGAAATGCTGGCGGCCGGCGCGCCTGTCGGCGCGCACTGGATCGGCGACCGGCAGTCGGGCCCGCTGCTGATGCGCTTCGGCACCGAGGAACAGCGCCGGAAAATCCTGCCGCGCGTCGCGAAGGGCGAATGTTATTTCTGCATCGGCATGTCGGAACCGGATTCGGGCTCCGATCTTGCCGCGACGCGCACCCGCGCCGAAAAGGTGGAGGGCGGCTACAAGGTCAACGGCACGAAGCTCTGGACGTCGGGCGCCCATACCGCGCATTACATGATCGGCCTTTTCCGCACCCATCTCGATCCGCAGAACAAGCATGCGGGGCTGACGCAGTTTCTGGTCGACATGAAGACGACGGAGGGCATCACCGTCCGTCCGATCAAGGATCTCGCCGGCAAGTCACACTTCAACGAGGTGGTGTTTCAGGACGCCTTCGTTCCCGACGACATGATGGTTGGTACCGAAGGCGGCGGCTGGAACCAGGTGACGGCGGAACTCGCTTTCGAACGCTCCGGCCCCGAACGCTATCTGTCGAGCTTCATCCTGATGGTCGAGATGATCCGCGAACTCGAAAAGCGCGGCGGGGCGGAAGGCGCGCGCGAGATCGGCCGCCTCGTCGCGCATCTGGTGACGCTGCGGCAGATGTCGCTCTCGGTCGCCGGCATGCTCGACAAGGGCGAGAACCCGGCGCTCGAAGCCTCGGTGGTGAAAGACCTCGGCGCGATTTTCGAGCAGGACATGCCGGTGCGCGCGCATGAACTGTTGGGGCTCGAACCGACGGTCGGGGCGGGCAGCGACTACGAACAGGTGCTCGGCTACCTGACGCAGACGACACCGTCGTTTTCGTTGCGCGGCGGCACGCGCGAAATCCTGCGCGGCATCATCGCCCGCGGGCTCGGCCTGCGGTGAGGAGCGGCAAATGAACGAATTGCAGAAGATCCTCGCCGACAGCGTCAACGGCTTGCTGGCCGAACGCGTGACCAAAGACCTGATCCAGAAGGCCGAGGACGGCGCCTGGCCGCAAGCCTTGTGGAACGAACTCGAAGCGAACGGTCTGCCTCGTGTGCTGGCGCCGGAGGCGCAGGGCGGCGCGGGCGGCACATGGGCGGATGCGGCGATCGTGCTGAAGGCGGCGGGCCGCCATGTCGCGCCACTGCCGCTCGCCGAAGCGGTGCTGGCGCATTGGCTGCTCGCGCAAGCCGGCCTCGCCGCGCCCGACGGCGTGTTGACGGTGATGGAGGGCGACTTCGCGCTTGCCGGCGGCAAACTGTCGGGCACTGCGCCGCGCGTGCCCTGGGGCCGCAACGCGGCGCACGGCGTGGCGCTGGTCGGCGCGGAAGTTGTGCTGGCGCCGCTCGCGGGCGCCGCGATTGCGCAAGACATCAATGTGGCGCGCGAGCCGCGCGACGCGGTGACGCTGAAAGATGCGGCCGTGCAATCGGCATCCGTCACGCTGCCGAAGAATGCGCTGCGGTTGTATGGAGCGCTGATCCGCGCTTGCCAGATGGCCGGAGCGCTCGACTATCTGGCCGAACAGACCGTTGCCTATGCCAATGAGCGCACGCAATTCGGCAAACCCATCGGAAAATTCCAGGCGATCCAGCAACAGCTCGCGGTGCTGGCGACGCAAGCCGCCGCCGCCGGCATCGCCGCCGACCATGCTTGTGCAAGTTTGAACAAAGGCGATGCGGCATTTGAGATTGCGGTGGCGAAGATCCGCGCCGACGATGCGTCGAGCATCGCCACATCGATCGCCCATCAGGTGCATGGCGCAATCGGTTTCACTTACGAGCACGGGCTCCATTTCGCGACGCGCCGCCTCTGGTCGTGGCGCGCGGAGTTTGGCGCCGGCGCCGAATGGGCCGAAAGCCTCGGCCGCGAGACGATCTCGCGCGGCGCCGATGCGCTCTGGCCCTATGTGACGGCGCGATAGGATTTGCAACCGAAGAGAGAGTATCGCCGATGAAAGTCTCCGAAGCGCTGAAGAGCCGCATCACCTGCCGCGCCTTTCTCGACAAGCCGGTGCCCGAAGCGACCGTGCGGCAAATTCTCGAAGAGGCGAAATATGCGCCGTCGGGCGGCAATTTGCAGCCCTGGCATGTCTATGTTGTCGCCGGCGACCGGCTGAAGGAATTTCTGGCGATCGTCGCGGAAAAGCAGAAGGACACGCCCTTCGGCGATGGTCTCGAATACGACATTTATCCGAAAGGCCTGACCGAACCCTACAAGGGCCGGCGCTTCAAATGCGGCGAGGACATGTACGCAACCATCGGCGTGACGCGCGAGGACAAGGCGGGACGGCAGGCGCAGTTCGCGCGCAATTTCCGTTTCTTCGATGCGCCGGTGGCGCTGTTCTTCGCCATCGACCGGCAGATGGGCCTCGGCCAGTGGTCCGATCTCGGCATGTTCATCCAGTCGGTGATGCTGGCCGCCCGCGAGCACGGGCTCCACACCGCGCCGCAGGAAGCCTGGGCGATCTGGTACAAGACGGTGGCGGAGTTTGTGCAGATGCCCGATGAGCTTATGCTCTTCTGCGGCATGGGGCTCGGCTACATGGACGAGGCGGCGCCCATTAACCAATTGCGCACGGATCGCGCGCCTCTTGAGGAATTTGCCACGTTCAGCGGCTTCTGAGCGGCGAATTCTGACAGAATGCCGGAACGCCCGTTCATCGCGGGTTCAGTCGGGATCACCTAAGACCGGGGGCATGACGAAGAAACGCACATGGGCCGCACTGGCATTCGCCGCTCCGATCCTCATTTTCATGGGGCTCGGGCAGGCGCGCGCCGACGATGTGATCGGCGGCCCGGGCGCTTCCGACCTGCTGGTCGAGGCCCAGTACTGGGGCCGCGAGGACGACGCGCGCGACGCCGTGCGCCAGGGCCGGGTGATTTCGCCGGGCCAGGCCAAGCAGGCCGCCCTGTCGAGCTATCCGGGCCGCTATCTCGACATGAGCCTTGCGGGCCAGACCTACTATGTGAAGATCAGGACGGCGGACAACCGGGTCGTCGTGGTGGCGGTCGACGCCAGCTCGGGCCGGGTCATGGGCGCCCGGTAACGGGCAGAAGCGGAGACAGGGGTATGCGGCTTTTGGTTGTCGAGGACGATCCCGATCTCAACCGGCAGCTTGTCGGCGCGCTGGAGGAAGCGGGCTATGTGGTGGACAGCGCCCAGGACGGCGAGGAAGGACACTTCCTCGGCGACACCGAGCCCTATGACGCCGTGGTGCTCGATCTCGGCCTGCCCGAAATGGACGGCGTGACGGTGCTGGAGAAGTGGCGCCGCGACGGTAAGACCATGCCGGTGCTGATCCTGACGGCACGCGACCGCTGGTCGGACAAGGTGGCGGGTTTCGACGCCGGCGCCGACGACTATGTGGCCAAACCGTTTTTCATGGAGGAAGTGCTGGCGCGGCTGCGGGCTCTGCTGCGCCGCGCGAGCGGCCATGCGACCAGCGAACTTGAATGCGGGCCGGTCCGCGTCGATACGCGCAGCTCGCGCGTGACGGTCGAGGGCAGGGCGATCAAGCTGACCTCGCTCGAATACCGCCTGCTCGCCTATATGATGCATCACCGCGACCGCGTGATCTCGCGCACCGAACTCGTCGAACATCTCTACGACCAGGATTTCGACCGCGATTCCAACACCATCGAGGTCTTTGTGGGCCGGCTGCGCCGCAAGCTCGGCAAGGATGTGATCGAGACCGTGCGCGGTCTCGGCTACAGGCTGACGGCGCCGGAAGATGCGGTCTGACAGTCTCGCATTCCGCCTTGTCGCGGGCGCGGCGCTGTGGAGTGTCGTGGCGCTCGTCGCCGGCGGCCTGATCCTCTCCGCCATTTTCCGCAATTCGGTCGAACGCAGTTTCGACGGGCGGCTCGACGTGCTGCTCGACAGCCTGATCGCGACGACGGAGGTCGACAGCGACGGCAATATCGTGCGCGTTCGCGATCTCTCCGAAACGCGCTTCGACCTCGTTTATTCGGGCTGGTACTGGCAGGTTTCGCCGATGGCGGAGCGGCCGGCGCTGCGTTCGCGGTCGCTGTTCGATCAGTCGCTCGACCTTTCCGCGCGGCGCGGCATCGAGCGCAACGATCTCGGCCTCAAGGTCTTCGATGTTTCGGGCCCGGAAAACCAGCCGCTGCGCGTCGCCGAACGCCGGGTGACGCTGCCGGACTACGACATCCGGGTCTCCTTCGCGGTTGCCGGCGACCGCGGCGAAATCAACGCCGAAATTCAGGGCTTCAACACCTGGCTCTTCGCGGCGATGGCGGCGATGGGCGCGGGCCTGCTGATCGCCTTGCTGATCCAGGTGCGCTTCGGCCTTCAGCCGCTCGAGCGCGTGCGCCTCGCGCTGGCGCAGATCCGGTCCGGACGCGCGACCCGGCTCGAAGGAAAATTTCCGCAGGAAATCGAACCGCTGGCCGAGGAGCTCAACCGGCTGCTGGAAGGCAATCGCGAGGTGCTGGAACGCGCCCGCACCCATGTCGGCAATCTGGCGCATGCGCTGAAAACGCCGCTCAGTGTACTGACCAACGAAGCGCGCACGCATGACGGACAGTTGGGCGAGACCGTGACCCGCATGGCGGCGCAGATGCGCGAACAGATCGACCATCATCTGGCCCGCGCCCGCATGGCGGCATCGGCCAATGTGCTCGGCGTCAACACGCCGGTCGCGCCGGTGCTGGCGCGGCTCGCGCGCGCGCTGGAACGCATTTATGCCGAACGCGGCATCGGCATCGCGGTCGACTGCCCGGCGACGACCGGCTTTCGCGGCGAGGCACAGGACCTCGAGGAAGTGGCTGGCAACCTTGTCGACAATGCCTGCAAATGGGCCGCCGCGCGGGTGACACTGACGGTAACGCCTGGCGTCATGCACAACGGACGTCCATTTTTCCTGCTGGCGGTCGAGGATGACGGGCCGGGCCTGCCCGAGACGGAGCGTCAGACCGTGCTGAAGCGCGGCACACGGCTCGACGAAACCAAGCCGGGTTCAGGCCTCGGCCTCTCGATCGTCACCGAAATTGCCGAACTCTATGGCGGCGAATTGCGCCTCGAAACGTCGGAAGCCGGCGGTTTGCGGGCCGAACTCCTGCTCCCGGCGTCGGCCGACTGAAATCCGGCCCGATCCGGGCCCCGAAGCTGAACGCCCGATGAACGGCGCATTCAGGCCCCGCTCAAGGGCGCTCTCCTATCCTGATCATCGTTACATCACCCAATCAGGACATGGGGTACAGCGATGAAGATCAAGAGCACACTTTTCGTAGGCGCACTGGCCCTGGCGCTGGCCGGCTGCCAGACGGGCGGCCCCGGATACGGATATGGCGGCACGGGCCCCAAGGAAGGCTTCGGCACATTGGCCGGCGCGGTTGCGGGCGGTCTTGCCGGTTCGCAGATCGGCGGCGGTTCGGGCCGGCTCTGGGCGACGGGCGCCGGCGTTCTGATCGGTGCAATGGTCGGCAACAATATCGGCCGCAGCCTCGACCGCGCCGACCAGATGTATCTCCAGAACGCCTCCTACAGCGCGTTCCAGAGCGGCCAGTCGACGCAATGGCGCAACCCGGACAGCGGCAATTACGGCTACGTCAATCCCGGCCGTTCCTACCAGTCGAATGCCGGCTACTGCCGCGAATACAACCAGACCGTCTATATCGGCGGTCGCGCCGAACAGGCCTACGGCACCGCCTGCCGCCAGCCCGACGGTTCGTGGCAGATCATGGGCTGACGCCCAGTCTTCGTGAGACATCTGCTTCGTGAGACATCTCCTTCGTGCGACACCGAACGTGAAAAGGCCGCCGCTCTCCCCGAGGAAAGCGGCGGCCAGTTCGGAAACGGCAGCGACGCGGTCAGTTTATCTTGTCTATGGACCGCCCCGTTTGCGCCCATCTATTTCGATTGCAGAGTCGCCGCGCCGGAACCGGTGCGGCGATGAAGGATAAAGGCTCAGGCAGAAAGGCCTCCGGAAGTTTCCGACCTTACCTGCCTCGCCACACGACCCTCTGTTGAGATCGAAATCTTGGCGATGGCAAACGGCGTCACGTAACCGTTAGACATCGGATCACCTCCTTTCAATTGTTGAACCCAGTATCGCAAGCGTGAATCCGGAACGCGCGCGCGTCAAGAGAATGTGTGTGAAGAGTTCATGCACACACGATCGAGTGTCCGCGATGCCCGTCATTGTTGGCATTTTCGAAGCGGGCGGCACCGCGCGATGCCGCGGATCGCCGGCCGGATACGGCCGGAGCGGCGCGGATTTTGACATCGAATCGAGAAGTTAACGGCCTGCGGCTGTCGCTTTGGCGGCTTCGGCGGCGGGTTCCTCTGCTGCCAGTAGCGAGGCGATGGTGGTCGGATCGGCGAGTTCGGCCTCCCGCGCCGCCAGCGCACCGAAAAAGGCATCGACGCGGGGTTCATGTGCAAGGCTTGCATCCTCGACATGGCGTTTGTAGCGCTGTGCCCGCACGGCATCCAGGACGTCGGTGACGCGAGTCTTGTCAGCCGGCCGGGCCGGCACGAAGCGGGGTGGAGTACCGGCGGCGAAGGTGACGAGCCCGGCGTTGCAGAGCGCACGCGAGAGTTCGCCCATCGCCTCCATCGGCACATGCAGCCGCCGCGCCAGCGCCTCCTCGGTCCAGGGCGTCTGCGCGCGCTCGAAAGCGTCGTGGATCAGCAGCAGCGCCTGAACCGACATCCGGTCGAGCTGGCGCAATGTCAGCGGGCTGACGCCGGCCTGCGCCGAAAGATAGGCGCGGTTCTGGTAGTAGAAGGCGATGGCGCATCCGCCGAGCAGGATCAGCCATGCCGCGTAGAGCCAGATCATGAAGAAGACCAGGCTGGCGAAGGCCGAATAGATCGCCACGTATTGCGCCGATTTGACGACGAAGGTGGCGAAGGTCCACCCGGCCGCGCCCCAGACGACGCCCGCGACCGTCGCGCCGACCAGCGCGGCGTCGAGTTTGACGCGTGTGTTGGGGATCATCATGTAGATGAAGGCGAAGGCGGCGATCAGCACCGCGAAGGGCAACAGCCGGCTCGATTGCTCGACGATATAAACGATCAGCCAGTGTTCGGCGGCGCTGCCGATGAACGTGTTGGAAATCGCGCCCGCCATGATGCCGACAACGGTCAGCACGATCAGCGGCCCGAGAATGCCCATGCTGACAATTTCGGTGAACTGGCGCGCGAAGGAGCGGTTGGATTCGACGCGCCAGATGCTGTTGAACGCCGCCTCGACCTTGTTGATCAGCGAAATGACCGTGTAGAGCAGGAAGGCGAAGCCAACCGTGCCGAGCACATTGGCATTGACCCGCTGCACGAACTCCATCATGCGCTGCGTGATCTCGGCCCCCTGATCGCCGAGCGGCGCCAGAAAGTCGGCCATGATGGTTTCGATGTAGCTGTCGAAACCGAAGGCGCGGAAAATCGCAAAGGCGATGGCGAGCGCCGGCACCAGCGCCAGCAATGTCGTGTAGACGAGGCTCATCGCCCGGAGGCTCAGCGCGCCGCCGGCAATGTCGCGCGCCGTCGCCCAGCCGATCCGCGCGGCAATGAGTATCGCCCGCATCCAGAAGGGCTGGTCGTCGAGGGTGCGATCCCAGATGAGAGCGTGGAGGCGCTCGATGAGCGAGGCGGAGCCGAACATGGCGCCATGCTAGACGCGGGCGGCTGTAACCGAAAGGCCCTCCGCCGTTTCCGGGGAGGGCCTCGATATTTTGCCGGGCGGGCGCCGCCGCCCGCGCCGGTGATCTTCGTCGATCAGCCGAGCACCAGATTTTCGGCGGAGAAGCGACCGTTGCGCCCCTCGACCAGTTCGTACTGGATTTGCTGACCTTCCTGCAGGGTCTTCTGGCCGGCCTGTTCGACGGCGGAAATGTGGACGAACACGTCCTTTCCTCCGTCGGCAGGTGCAATGAATCCATAACCCTTAGTGGCGTTGAACCACTTCACGACTCCGCTAGCCATAATGCGTTGATTGCCTCGCATAGAGATAGAACGAACGGATGCCGCCATTCGGGGCCGCACCCGGGAAAAACGCTATCACCGAAATTTGGCCCGGACCAACGAAAATCCCGGCCCGAAGGCGGCGCTCGCAACCGCGCTTGCCCACCCAAATCACAGCTGAAAATGGCCAAATTCAGCCATTTGCGGGGATATGGAACCAAATTTTAAGCATGGGTCCGTAGGGTTGAGCCTTGGGGAGCGGCAAGGGGGCCGCCGAGTTCAGCCGAGACGTCATGGCCAACGAACCGAACGCATCGCTGTCGCAGCGCCTGGCTGATTACCTGGCGCAATTGCCGCCACCTGCCGTGCTGAAGCTCGCCTCGGGCATCGAGCGCGAAAAGCTGCGCGGCAATACCGGTCTTCCCTATGAAACAATTCTCTCGGGCCTGCGTCCGCTGCTCGCCGCCTTTCGCGGCGCGCGGCCGGGCATGGCCGATCCGATGCGCCGCCTCTGTCTGCCTTTCGAGGATTTGTTGTCCGATGCGCCAGCCATCGACCGGTCGCGGGGCCGTATCGCGCGCGGTGTCATCCAGCCATTGTGGTCCTGGCTTGAAACCGAATTGCTGCCCGACGCGTTGCCCGATATGGCGCAGCGCATTGTCGACCACACATTGAAGGGCGACGCACCAGCGCTCGAGACCACGGTATCGGTGATGCACGCCTCGGTCTCGGCCGCCATCGCCGCCGCACTCGACGATGCACGCCGCGACGGCGCGCGGCGCCGCGAGATCGAGACACGGCTCGGCGGGGAGGGTGGTATCGAGGATGCGCGCGCGATTGCCGCCGCATTGTCGATTGCGCCCGTGATGCTGAAGCTGCAATCGGCGTTGCCGTTGGGTGCCACCGACTTCGACGACGGTCTGGTGACGGCCGTCAAGGAACTCTACGAAGAGGCGCGCGAGAAATCCGCCGAGGCGGCGCTCTATGTGGCGTTTGCCGCGATGGCGCGTCTCGCGGAACCCTGGCAAATCCTTCGCTTGGCGCGGAAAGTCGCCCATTATCGCAATGACATGCTGATCAGCCGCAGCGAACTCGCGGTTCTCGGCGAATTGTTGCTTGCCGATATGGACCGGATCGCGCGCGCCGCCGAAAGCAAGCGCCCCGGCCATGCCGATC
>JAHBYM010000270.1 GCA_019635975.1 Parvibaculum sp.
TTGCTGGCGCTGATGGCCGGCGCTTATGTGATGCTGCAGGAAGGCCCGGCGCCGCGCATCGCGCAGCCCGAACGCCCGATCGTCGAGCAGAGTGCGCCGCAACCTTCGGTACTTGCACCGGGCGGCACCAGTCAGAGTGAAAATCCGGAGGCCAGTCCGGAGGACGCCGGCGCGGCGGCAAGCGAAGCCGCGCCGCCGGCGTCCACCACGCCACCGGCCGCGAAAGCGCCGGACGAAGCGCTGGTGCCCGAACCGAAACCCGCAACGCCGAAACCCGCGACCGCGCAGCCGGCCGGCCAGGCGACGCTGACACCGGCGGCGCCCGCAACGGCGGCGCCGGCGAAGCCCGTCGAAACCGCACCCGTCGAACCGGCACGGCTGACGCTGATGGATGCGGCGACGCGCGGCGACGCGGCGGCGCAATACGAACTCGGGCAGCGCTTTGCCAATGGCGAGGGCGTGTCACAGGACATGGCGCGCGCCGCCGAGTGGTTCGAGCGCGCAGCCAATCAGGACCTCGCCATCGCGCAATACCGCCTCGCCACGCAATACGAGAAGGGCCGTGGCGTTCCGCAGGACGACGCCAGGGCGCGCGCGCTTTACGAGAAGGCGGCAGAGAGCGGCAATGTGAAGGCGATGCACAATCTCGCCGTCATTCACGCGGAAGGCCGCGGCACCGCGCAGGACTTCACGACCGCCGCCAAATGGTTCGGTGCCGCCGCGAATTACGGCCTCGGCGACAGCCAGTACAATCTCGCCGTGCTCAACGAACGCGGGCTCGGCATCGAGAAGAACCTCATCGAGGCCTATAAGTGGCTCGCGATCGCCGCCAAGGGTGGCGACAAGGGCGCGGCCGCCAAGCGCGACGCGCTGGCCGCGACGATGGACGCCGCCGACCTCGCTAAGGCAAAGGTGGCCGCCGAAACATGGCGCGCGCGGACGCCGGAACCGCTTGCCAATGGCGACATCAGCGCGCTGAAGAGCTGGGACGTCTCGGCGGTGGGCAATATCGGCGGCGAGGCGGCGCCGACACGCGACGCCATTGCCCGCACACAGGCGCTGCTCAACCGGCTCGGCTACGATGCCGGCTCACCCGACGGGCTGATGGGCCCGCGCACGCGCGACGCCATTCTCAGCTACCAGATGACCGAGGGGCTGGAGGCGACGGGCACGGTGACGCCGGAGACGCTGGCGACGCTTGAGGCGCGCTTCGGCTGATCCCGTTTCCGGCGCGGGATGCCTAGGAATTCCCGCGCGGACGTGTTACCCAAATCCGCATCCGTTTTTCCGTCCCTTTTCGCTCCGGGACGGCTTTCGGCCGCCGGAGCCGCGCGTCATGCAGATTTATCTTCCGATCGCCGAGATGCCGGTCAGCGTGTTGACCATTCTGGCCATGGGCGTCGCGATCGGTTTCCTTTCGGGCATGTTCGGCGTCGGCGGCGGCTTCCTGATGACGCCTTTGCTGATCTTTCTCGGCATCCCGCCCGCGGTCGCCGTCGGCACGCAGACGACGCAGGTCGTCGCCTCGTCGGTGACGGGGGCGCTTGCGCATTTCACGCGAAAATCCATCGACTTCAAAATGGGGGCGGTGCTGCTCGCGGGCGGCATCGCCGGTTCCATCAGCGGCATCTTCCTCTTCAAGGCGCTGAGCCGCATGGGCCAGATCGATCTCGTCATCTCGCTTGTCTATGTGGTTTTCCTGAGCGTCATCGGCGCGATGATGATGGTCGAAAGCATGCGCGCGATACGCGCCGCGCGCGGCGGCGCGCTGCCGGCACGGCGCGGCGGCCATCACAACTGGATCCACGGCCTGCCCTTCAAGATGCGGTTCCGCCGCTCGAAACTCTACATCAGCGTCATTCCGCCGATCCTTGTCGGTTATTTCGTCGGCACATTGTCGGCGATCATGGGTGTCGGCGGCGGCTTTATCATGATCCCGGCGATGATCTATCTTCTGCGGATGCCGACC
The DNA here is from genome assembly GCA_019635975.1 of Parvibaculum sp. Taxonomy (GTDB): domain Bacteria; phylum Pseudomonadota; class Alphaproteobacteria; order Parvibaculales; family Parvibaculaceae; genus Parvibaculum. Next base: position 1,970 of record JAHBYM010000270.1, read on the forward strand.
AATGTCGTGATCGGCACGTCGTTTTTCCAGATCGTGTTCGTGACGGCGCTGACCGGCGTCATGCATGCCTACGCAAATTTCGCCGTCGATATCGTGCTCGGATTCCTGCTGGTGATCGGCGGCGTCGTCGGCGCGCAATATGGCGTGCGGGCGGCCGAAAGACTTCCGGCCGAACAGTTGCGCGCGCTGCTCGCCGCGATCCTGTTGCTGATCAGCCTCCGGCTCGGCTACGAGCTGGTGACGACGCCGGCCGATCTCTATTCCGTCGTCGACGTGGTGCCGCACAGATGATCGCCGTTTCGACATATCGCCTCGCGCTTGCGCTCGCCTTTGCCGTTCTGGCGGTCGCGCCCCTGCGCGCGGACCAGCTGGTGACCGATCTTTCAGAACACCAGATCGCCATTCGATCCAATTTCACGGGCACACAGATCCTGCTCTTCGGCGCGGTCGAGGCGCGCACGCCCGGTACGCGCGCGCTCAACCGCGACATCGTCGTCGTCGTGCAAGGGCCGAACGCACCGGCGATGGTGAGACGCAAGGAGCGCGTGGCCGG
>JAHBYM010000271.1 GCA_019635975.1 Parvibaculum sp.
CCGGACGATGCGCGCCAGCGTCTCCTTCATCTTGTGGCGATGGACGATCATGTCGACCATGCCATGCTCGAACTGGAATTCGGCAAGCTGGAAGTCGTCCGGCAGTTTCTCGCGGATCGTCTGTTCGATGACGCGACGGCCCGAAAAGCCGATCAGCGCTTTCGGCTCGGCAATCTGGATATCGCCCAGCATCGCATAGGATGCGAGAACGCCGCCGGTGGTGGGGTCGGTCAGAACGACGATAAACGGAAGCCCCGCCTCGCGCAAAAGCTGGATCGCAACCGTGGTGCGCGGCATCTGCATCAGCGACAGGATGCCTTCCTGCATCCGTGCGCCGCCGGCGGCGGTGAAGAGAATATAGGGGGCTTTCTTTTCGAGTGCCGTCTCGGCACCGCGAATGATCGCCTCGCCGGCGGCCATGCCGAGCGAGCCGCCCATGAAGGAGAAGTCCTCGACCGCAACCACCGTCTCGACACCGTCAAGCGGCCCATGCGCGACCGTCACGGCGTCATCGCGGCCGGTCTTGCTGCGCGCTTCCTTCAGGCGGTCCGGATATTTTTTCTGGTCGCGGAACTTCAGCGGGTCGAGCGTCACGCCGCCCACCGGCACGGTCTGATAGTCGGCATTGTCGAAAATCGAAGCGAGGCGCTCCTTGGTGCCGAGGCGCAAATGGTGATCGCAAGAGGGGCAGACACGCATTGCCGCGTCGAGATCGCGGTGAAAGATCATCTCGCCGCAATTGCTGCACTTGTGCCAGAGATTGTCGGGCGTCTGTTCGCGCTTCTTGAAAACCCGCTGGATTTTCGGCCGGACGACGTTGTTGATCCAGTTCATGGGCTTTTCCCTTTATTCTGCGGCGGTGGCGCGCGCGCCGTGAACGCCGTCGGCAAGCTGGCGCACGAAAGCGAGAACGCGTTCGGCCGCACCCGATTTCACGTGGCCCTGCGCGTCGATCTCGGCGGCAATGGCGTCGACGATGGCCGAACCGACCACGGCGCCGTCGGCGTTGCGGGCGATTTCGGCCGCCTGCTCAGGCGTGCGGATGCCGAAGCCGACGGCGACCGGCAGCGATGTATGGCGCTTGATGCGCGCAACCGCCGCCGCGACATTGCGTGCCTCGGGGCTTGCCGAGCCTGTAATGCCGTTGATGGAGACGTAGTAGACAAAGCCCGACGTGTTGGCGAGGACGGCCGGCAGGCGTCGGTCGTCGGTCGTCGGCGTCGCAAGCCGGATGAAATTGAGGCCCGCGCGCATGGCGGGTTCGCAGAGCTCGTCGTCTTCTTCCGGCGGCAGGTCGACCACGATCAATCCGTCGACGCCGGCCTCGACCGCGCGGGAAAGGAACAAGTCGACGCCCATGTGGTAGATCGGATTGTAGTAACCCATCAGCACGATCGGGGTGTCGCTGTCGCTGGTGCGGAAGCGGCGCACGAGTTCGAGCGTCTTCATCATGCTGGCGCCGGACCTCAGCGCACGTTGCGTCGAGGCCTGGATTGCCGGGCCGTCGGCCATCGGATCGGTGAAGGGCATGCCGAGTTCGATGACGTCGGCGCCGGCGCCGGGCAGGCCTTTCAGGATCGCCAGCGTCGTGTCGAAGTCGGGATCGCCGGCGGTGATGAAGGTGATGAAGCCCGCACGGGCTTCCGCCTTCAGCCGCGCGAAGCGTTTGTCGAGCCGCGTCGTCACAGCGTCACCCCCAGATGATCGGCAACCGCGAACACGTCCTTATCGCCGCGCCCGCACATATTCATCACCAGCAGGTGATCCTGCGGCAGCGTCGGCGCGAGCTTCGAGACGAAAGCCAGCGCATGCGAGGGTTCGAGCGCCGGAATGATGCCTTCGAGCCGCGAACAGAGCTGGAAGGCTTCGAGCGCTTCCTTGTCGGTCGCGGACACATATTCGGCACGGCCGGTTTCATGCAGCCAGGCATGCTCCGGTCCGATGCCCGGATAGTCGAGCCCGGCCGAAATCGAATGCCCGTCCTTGATCTGTCCGTCATCGTCCTGCAGCAGATAGGTGCGGTTGCCATGCAGCACGCCGGCTGAACCGCCTTTCAGCGATGCGCAATGCTCGCCGGTTTCGATGCCCTTGCCGGCTGCTTCGACGCCGTAGATTTTCACCGACGGATCGTCGAGGAAGGGATGAAACAATCCCATCGCATTGGAACCGCCGCCGATGCAGGCGACGAGCGAATCCGGCAGGCGGCCTTCGCGCTCCAGCATCTGCTCCTTCGTTTCGCGTCCGATCACCGACTGGAAATCGCGAACCATCGCCGGATAGGGGTGCGGGCCTGCAACCGTGCCGATCAGGTAGTAGGTGTTCTCGACATTGGTCACCCAGTCGCGCAGTGCCTCGTTCATCGCGTCTTTCAGCGTGCCGGTACCGGATGTGACCGGCACAACCTCGGCGCCGAGCAGCTTCATGCGAAAGACGTTTGGCTTCTGCCGTTCGATGTCGGTGGTACCCATATAGACGACGCAGGGCAGGCCAAACCGCGCGCAGACGGTGGCCGTTGCG
>JAHBYM010000272.1 GCA_019635975.1 Parvibaculum sp.
GCGTACGAAGCGGAGATGTTTGAAAAACTTCTGTCTTGAAGGTGCTGCAGTATGGCTATGAAAGTTTATTTTGCTTCGGACCATGCCGGATTCGATACCAAGAACAAGCTTGTCGAATACGTCCGCGACCAACTGAAATGCGAAGTCGAGGATTGCGGTGCGTTGGTCGACGATCCGCAGGACGACTACCCTGAATTCATCGCCATTGCCGCCAGAAAACTTTCGGAAGACGTCGCGGCAGGGAAAGACAGTCGGGCCATCGTTGCCGGCGCTTCCGGACAAGGCGAAGCCATCGTGGCTAACAGGTTCAAAGGCGTTCGCTGCGCGCTCTATTATGGCGACCCCGGGAACGAGCAGGTGGACGCTTCCGGAAAACATCTGGATATTCTCGCCTCAACGCGCGAACACAACAACGCCAATGCGCTCTCCCTCGGGCTTCGGTTTCTGACCTTCGATCAAGCCAAAGGCGCCGTCACGCGCTGGCTCGCAGCACCGTTTCCCGGCGACGAGCGCCACGCGCGCCGGATTACGCAGATCGATCAAGTTTCGTAGTGCTGGCCTGTTTCCGCTTAGCTGGGCGACGGCTTTCGAAAACCCAAAATCGTCGTGGCCCGATTTACTCGGGCCATCCACGTCTTTGCGGCACGGAATGGAACAGAAGAAAAAGGAAGACGTGGATGACCCGGACAAGCCGGGTCACGACGGCTAAATTCAGGTCGGACGACTGCGAACGTTACCGCGAGATGGGTCTCGACTTTCCGAAGGAGTGAACAAAAGACCGATGGTCTATATTGAACTTCTGGTTGTGCTGCTGCTGATCGCCGTTAACGGTGTGCTGGCGATGTCGGAGCTTGCCGTCGTGTCGTCGCGCAAGGCACGACTCGAACAGATGGCGCGGGCGGGCAGCGCGGGCGCGCGCCAGGCGCTGCTTCTGATCGACGATCCGAGCCGGTTTCTCGCCACCGTGCAAATCGGCATCACGCTTGTCGGCGTCGTCGCCGGCGCATTCAGCGGTGCGACGCTCGGCTTGCGGCTCGGCACCTGGCTTGCGGCATTTCCCGTGCTCGCGGGTTATGGCCCCGCGGCAGGCATTGCTGTTGTCGTCGTGTCGATCACCTATCTGTCGCTGGTTGCCGGCGAGCTGGTGCCCAAGCGCATTGCGCTGCTCAATCCCGAGCGTGTGGCGGCGGCGATCGCACCGCCGATGCGGTTGCTTTCGCTGGTTGCGGCGCCGGCGGTTTGGATTCTCAAGGTGTCGATCGATGCGGTATTGAAGCTGCTGGGGCTCGGCGGCGCGCGGCAATCCACCGTGACCGAAGACGAGATAAAATCGCTGATTGCGGAAGGTACGCGGGCGGGCGTCTTCGTCCCGCAGGAACGCGAGATGATCGAAGGTGTGCTGCGGCTCGCCGATCGCACGGTACGGGCGATCATGACGCCACGGCCCGAGCTTGTGTGGATCGACCGTCACGCGACTGTACGGGAAATCGCCAAGACCGTGCGCGGGAATCGATTCTCGCAGCTTCTGGTTTGCGACGGAACGGTCGATGAAGCGATCGGTGTGGTGCATGTAAAGGATCTTTTGCCGGCGGCTCTGGAGAGCGGAACGCTGGATCTGGAACGCTGTCTCGTGCCGGCCGTCGTCGTGCCGGAAAACAAGGAGGTGCTTCGGCTGCTCGACCGGTTCAAGCGCGAGAAGGTTCATTTCGCGGTCGTTGTCGACGAATACGGATCGACGCAGGGCATCGTGACGCTGACCGACATCCTCGAAGCGATTGCCGGCGAGCTGCCCGAACGCGGCGAGATACTGGAACATACGATGCAACGCCGGAGCGACGGCTCCTGGCTTGTGGACGGGGCCATGCCCATTGACGAATTCGCAGCGCGGATCGATGCCGGTCCCATCGACGGCGATTTCCAGACGGTTGCGGGCCTCGCGCTTTGGCAGTTCGGCCATCTGCCGGAGCCGGGCGAGAGTTTCGACTTGAAGGGTTATCGCTACGAGGTCGTCGACATGGACGAACGCCGCATCGACAAGATTTTGGTGACGCCGATGGCGGAGAGCGCGGGAGGGCGCGCGGTCTGAGCTAGATCGGCTGCGCCGGGGTCTTTTGCATCAGGGCGATGTCGGGAGCGGGAAATGCGCAAGACCAGTCGCGCGCGGCTGCGACCGTGCGGAGTGTCTGTTCGTTGTAGAAGACGACGTGCGTCGGGTCCTTGCGGTAGTGCCAGCCGGCAAATTTTTCGTCGGCGGGACGGAAGCTCGTCATCAGGGCGAGCCAGCCGCCGGGACGCAGCAGCGCGTCGAGGCGGTCGAACTCTTCGGCGGGGCGGTGAAAGTGTTCGGCGGCTTCGGTGCAGGCGATGAAATCGTAGCTGCGGGCGAGCGCGCTTTCATCCGCAAGGAAGAAGGGATCGTAAAGCGCCACTTCGTGGCCGGCCTCGCGCAGCATTGCCGCAAGCGCCGGACCTGGGCCGCAGCCATAGTCGAGGCCGGAGGAGGCGGGT
>JAHBYM010000273.1 GCA_019635975.1 Parvibaculum sp.
GGCCGCGACGCCGCCGCCGGGCGCGCGCTCACCGGTCCGCATCGCACCGACCTTGCGGTCCGGCACGTGGCGCGCGATCGCGAGGCGCGAAGCTGTTCGACGGGTGAGCAGAAGGCGCTGCTGATCGGTATCGTGCTGGCCAATGCGCGCCTGCTGGCGGCGCGCGGCACGCCGCCGCTGCTGTTGCTCGACGAAATCGCGGCGCATCTCGACGAAAAGCGCCGTGCCGCGCTGTTCGACGAGATCGTCGCCTTGGGCCTGCAGGCCTTTCTGACGGGCGCCGACCCGTCGCTTTTTGAAACTCTCGGCGCGCGGGCACAGAATTTCCGTGTCGCGCGCGGCGCCATCGAAAATGCCGGCTAGGTCCGGCGCAAAGGAATGACCAGGATGAGAAACGACAACGAGACCCCCGATATCGACGCGCTGAAGGGCCAGTTCACGCCGCTGGTCGAGCATGGCCTCTTCAAGTCGCGCACCATACTCGTCACCGGCGAGATCAACGATCGTCAGGCCCGCACCGTTTCCGAGCGGCTGTTGGCGATGGCTGGCGAGAGCGACGATCCGATCACGCTGATCGTTTCCTCGCCCGGCGGCCATGTCGAATCCGGCGACATGATCCACGACATGATCAAGTACATCAAACCGCGCGTCCGCACATTGGGCACTGGCTGGGTCGCAAGCGCCGGCGCGCTGATCTATGTGGCGGCCGACCGCGAAGACCGGTACTGCCTGCCCAACACGCGCTTCCTGTTGCACGAACCGCGCGGTGGCATCGGCGGCTCGGCGACTGAAATCGACATTCAGGCGCGCGAGGTTCTGAAGATGCGCGAACGCCTGAACCTGATCTTCGCCGAAGCGACGGGCCAGCCGCTCGAAAAGATCGTCAAGGACACCAATCGCGATCACTGGATGAACGCCGAGGAAGCGAAGGCCTATGGCGTCGTCGGCAAGATCGTCCGCACCGCCGCCGAAATCGCCTGAAGGCTTCCCCGTCAGGGGCCGGTGAGAGACTACGAAGGAAGAAACAGATGTCCACGCCAGTCGAAAATACGCCCGAGGAATATGGTGCGGAATCGATCAAGGTCCTGAAAGGCCTGGATGCGGTCCGCAAGCGTCCGGGCATGTATATCGGCGACACCGATGACGGCTCGGGCCTGCATCACATGGTCTACGAGGTCGTCGACAACTCGATCGACGAAGCGTTGGCCGGCTATTGCGACGCGGTCAATGTGCGCCTCAATGCCGACGGCTCCTGCACCGTCTGGGACAATGGCCGCGGCATCCCGGTCGAAATCCACAAGGGCGAAGGCGTGTCGGCGGCCGAAGTCATCATGACCCAGCTTCACGCCGGCGGTAAGTTCGACCAGAACTCCTACAAGGTCTCGGGCGGTCTGCACGGTGTCGGCGTGTCGGTGGTCAACGCGCTTTCCGATTGGCTCGAATTGCGCATCTGGCGCGTCGGCAAGGAACATCTGATCCGTTTCCAGCACGGCGTCCCCGATGCGCCGCTGGCGATTGTCGGCGATGCGCAAAAAGGTGCCGACGGCAGTCCCCTCAGCGGCACCGAGATCACGTTTCATCCGTCGGCCGGCACTTTCACCCAGACCGAATTCGATTTCGGGACGCTCGAACACCGCCTGCGTGAACTGGCGTTCCTCAATTCGGGCGTCCGCATCAATCTCACCGACAATCGCGGCGTTGAGCCGAAAGTGGTGGACCTGATGTATGAGGGCGGTCTCGAAGCCTTTGTCCGCTTCCTCGACCGCACCAAGGCACCCTTGATCCAGAAGCCGATTGCAATTTCCGCCGAACGCGACGGCATCACGGTCGAGGTCGCGATGTGGTGGAACGACAGCTATCACGAGAACGTGCTCTGCTTCACCAACAACATCCCGCAGCGCGACGGCGGCACGCATCTGGCGGGCTATCGCGGCGCGCTGACACGCGTCATCAACGCCTATGCGAACGAAAGCGGCATCGCGAAAAAGGAAAAGGTCACGCTGACTGGCGACGATGCGCGCGAAGGACTGACCTGCGTGTTGTCGGTCAAGGTGCCCGATCCGAAATTCTCCTCGCAGACGAAGGACAAGCTCGTCTCCTCCGAAGTGCGCCCCGTTGTCGAAGGCCTCGTCAACGACGCGCTGTCGACCTGGCTTGAGGAGCATCCCGCCGAAGCGCGCCAGATCGTCTCCAAGGTCGTCGAGGCCGCCGCCGCCCGCGAGGCCGCCCGCAAGGCCCGCGAGCTGACGCGGCGCAAGGGCGCGCTCGATGTATCGAGCCTGCCCGGCAAGCTCGCCGATTGTCAGGAGCGCGACCCGGCGAAATCCGAACTCTTCATCGTCGAGGGCGATTCGGCCGGCGGATCGGCCAAGCAGGCGCGCGACCGTTCCAATCAGGCGGTGCTGCCGCTTCGCGGCAAGATCCTCAATGTCGAACGCGCGCGGTTCGACAAGATGCTGTCGTCCAACGAA
>JAHBYM010000274.1 GCA_019635975.1 Parvibaculum sp.
CCTCCCAGAATGGCGTCTTCGGGTCGCCTTCGAGCTGCTCGGCGAGCATTGCCAGATGCGTGTGCCAGCCGCCCGAGAAATTGATCGCATCGTCAACACCGGCGACGCGGCGATGGGTGAGGACGAGGCGGACCTTGTCTCCTTCCGCCGTCAGTTCAATCTCGACGACCGAGCCCTTCGGGTCCATGTCGTCATCCCAGGTAAAACCGAGCCGGTGGGGCGGTTCGTAGATCGTCACGATGTGCTTGCTGTCGAAGGTGCCGCCATACTGCTTGAAGCGCTCGGGCGGCGACGAGGGATGGGGCCCCAGATTATTGTTGTCGAAGACGATGTTCATCGCGCCGCCGACGCGCGGTTCCATCGGGCCGGCGGCGAACCAGAGCCCGCGCAGTTCGGCATCGGTCAGATATTTCCAGACGCGCTCGATCGGACCGGGTAGCAGGCGTTCGAAGCGGACGGTCTGGCTGTCGATCAATTGGCCGTATGTCTTTGCATCCTTCATTGCTGCTTGTCCTTTTCGGCTGCCGCATTCAATGCGTGCTCCAGGGCGTCGAGTTTCGGGTTCCAGAAGCCGCGGATGTTGGCGAGCCAGTTTTCCAGTCCTTCAAAGCCCGACGGATCGAGCGAATAGATGCGGCGCTGCGCGTCGACGCGCATGCGCACCAGCCGCGCCGATTTCAGGGCTTTCAGATGCTGCGAGACGGCGGGGGCGCTTATTTCGAAACGGCGCGCGATCTCGCCGGCCGGCATTTCGCCGTCGCCGAGCATTTCGACGATCTGGCGGCGTGTGGGGTCGGCGAGGGCGGTGAAACTTTCCATTGCGCTTAATTTGCTGATATACTTAATTAAGTCAAGACAAAAATTAAAATTCGATGGCTCGTCCTGACAAAATCGCCTGCCCTATGGTTAAACTGTCGATGGGGTGCTGATTTGGATGCCGGTGGAGCCTCCAGGATGAATTTTCGGAAATGGATGCCGGTCGCGTTGGTTGCGGCCGGGCTGGCTTTCGGCGCAAGCGGGGCGGGCGCCGAGATTCATGCGTCGGTCGACACGGCGACGATGGCGCCGGTTGCGAGCGGCGGCGAGCATGTCGATCCGGCGCTGACGCGAACGCCGGAAGGATTTCGCTGGCGCATCACACGGCTTCAGTGGACCGAACGCGACGAGCGCGCCTTCGGCGAGTTCGTGGCGGCGATCGGCAACAGCAATTGCCGCACCTATGACGAATGCCTGAAAGGGCCGTGGAACATCTACCGGGCGAGCGACCCGAAGGGCATGTATTTCTATGCCGATTGCGCGGACCTGCCTTATGCGCTGCGCGCCTATTTTGCGTGGAAGAACGGTTTGCCGTTTTCCTATGTCAGCGGCGTTGCGCCTGTCGGACAGTCACGCGATCTGCGCTATTCGCGCTATGGCAATTACGCGGTGCGGCGCACCGATGTCGTGCCGCGCGCCGAGGGCGCTTATCCGAATGCCCGCACGGTGCTCAACACCGTCAACAACATCGTCTCGAGCGCGATGTTCCGCTTTGCGCCGGAGCCCGCGCGGGGAGAGCTTTTCGACTTCTATCCGGTGAAACTGCAAAAGGGCAGCATCCGGCCGGGCACCGTGATTTACGATCCGAACGGTCACGTTGCCGTCGTCTACAGCGTCGACGACGAAGGGCGCATCCGCTTCATCGACACGCATCCCGACAATTCACTGACGCGTGGCAGCTATGGCAAGCGTTTCGTGCGTGCTTCGCCGCCGATGGGGGCGGGCTTCAAGAACTGGCGGCCGATGAAGCTCGTCGGTGCGCAACAGGGCGCCGACGGCACGTGGTATGGCGGCCGCGTCGTGCTGGCCGGCGACAGCGAGCTTGACGACTGGTCGGATGAACAATTCTACGGCACCGAGAGCCCGCGGCCGAAGAGCTGGTCGGCGGCGGCTTTCGTCTATCGGGGCGAGCGGCTCGACTATTACGATTATGTGCGGCAGGCCGTTGCCGGGCGCGACGTAACCTACGATCCCATCGTCGAAACGCGGGCGATGGTGCGCGAACTTTGCGACGATCTCTACTACCGTGCGATCTCGGTCGATATCGCGGTCAAGGCCGGGCTTCACCGGCGGCCGCAGCCGCCGCGCCTGCCCGACAATATCTACGGCACGCATGGCGACTGGGAGACCTATTCGACGCCGTCGCGCGATGCGCGGCTGAAAGCTTCCTTCGCCGAATTGCGCGATCAGGTGGTGCGTTTCGTCGCGATGGCGGAAGCCGGCGACGAAAAGCTCGACTATGCGGGCGCGGATCTTGCGGGCGATCTGAAGCAGGCCTACCGGGAAGAAGCAGACGCCTGCAAAGTGTCCTATGTCGCAAGCGACGGTTCGGAGCGGGTGTTGAGTTTCGACGAGGCGCGGGCGCGCGTTTTCGATTTTTCGTTCGATCCGCATCATTGCCCCGAATTGCGCTGGGGCGCGCG
>JAHBYM010000275.1 GCA_019635975.1 Parvibaculum sp.
GCGCACCAGCACGACGACGCCGAGATAGGCGTCGTACCAGCTATCGACCAGCATCGCCTTCAACGGCGCGGTGGCGTCGCCCTTCGGCGCCGGCAGACGATGGACGATCGCCTCCAGCACGTCTGGAATGCCGATGCCGCTTTTCGCCGAAATCTCGACCGCCTGCGACGCATCGAGGCCGATCACGTCCTCGATCTGCTGGCGCGTCTTTTCGGGATCGGCGGCCGGCAAGTCGATCTTGTTGAGGACCGGGACGATCTCGTGGTTCACATCCAGCGCATGATAGACATTGGCCAGCGTCTGCGCCTCAACGCCCTGACTCGCATCGACGACGAGGAGCGACCCCTCGCAGGCCGCCAGCGAGCGGTTGACCTCATAGGCGAAGTCGACATGGCCGGGCGTGTCGATGAGGTTCAGCTCATACACCTCACCGTTAGCGGCCTTGTAGTCGAGGCGGACGGTCTGGGCCTTGATGGTGATACCGCGCTCGCGCTCGATATCCATCGAATCGAGCACCTGCTCTTTCATCTCGCGCGCCTGCAGCCCGCCGCAGAGCTGGATCAACCGGTCAGCAAGCGTCGACTTGCCGTGGTCGATATGGGCGATGATCGAGAAATTGCGGATGTGGGAAAGGTCGGTCATTGGGCCTTGAAGGGAACTGAGGGCGCGCGGCGGCGCCCGCCATATAGCATTGGCGGGCGATTAAGCCAATCAGCCCTGCCACTCCGCCTTGCGCTTCTCCATCCAGGCCTTCACCCCCTCCTTGTAGTCGGGGTGCTTGATCATCTCTTCCAGCAGACGCTCGGCGGCCATGACGGCGCCGGCCGCATCCCGGTGAAGGTCCGTATAGATCTGGCGCTTGGTCTCGCGCAGCGAGCCGGGCGAGACGCCGTCGGCCATGGCGCGGGCATAGGCCATCACATGGGGCATCAGCTCGGCGGGCGGCAGCAGCTTGTTCAAAAAGCCCATTTCCATCGCCTCTTCCGAGGTGAAGACGCGGCTCGACAGCAGGATGTCGTTGGCGTGGGTCACGCCCACCAGGCGCGGCAGCACCCAGGAGAGGCCGAATTCGGCCGGAAAGTTGAAGCGGCCATGGGCGGCGGTGAATTTCGCGCCGGGCACGCAGAAGCGCAGATCGGCGAAGGCCGCCAGCACCAGGCCAACGCCCGCCGCCGCACCGTTGATCGCCGCGATGACCGGTTTCGTCAGGCCGAAATGATAGGCAAAGGTCGCGTCGAACTCGGGCGCGACACCATAGCCGGGCCTTGCGATGTCGTCCGTGGTGCCGCTGTCGTAGCGGCCCTTTTCCGAATGGCCTTCGAGGGCCGCCATGTCGGCGCCGGCGCAGAAAGCCTGTCCCTCCGGGTCGCCGGTGACGACGATCACCCGCACTTTCAGATCGCGGTCGGCTTCCGCCAGCGCCCAGCGATATTCGGTGTGCATGCGGCCCGTCCAGGCGTTGCGGCGCTTCGGGCGCGACAGCGTGACGGTCGCGATGCCTTCCGAAATCTCGTAGCGAATGGTCTTGAGTTCCATGTGTCCTACTTCCGGCTCTCTATAAACGCGCGGATCGCCGAGACGATCCTCTCCGGCTGCTCCGGCAGCATCGCGTGGCCGGCATCCGGCAGCTCGATCACGGTCACCTGTGCGCCAAGACGCGTCTTCAGGTCATGTGCGTTCGCCGGCAGCGCGATCGCGTCTTCCAGCGCCTGCATGACAAGCATCGGTTGGCCGCCGGCTTCCCACCAATCCTCGACCGGCGTGCGGCGCACGGCCGACGATTGCATTAGCATCACGTTGCGATGCCAGCCATCGCGCCAGATTTCCGGATCGTTGTTCCGTGCGAAAAAGCCGTAGCGTACGCATTCGATATGTTCTTCCGGCGAAAGGCTCTCGTCAAAACAACCGACAAGCGCTTCCCGGGCTTTCTCGGGAATTTCAATCAACCCACCGCAGGCGAGCAGTACGAGGTGCGAGACAAGCGGCGCGTGATCTGACGCTGTCGTTCGCGCCAGGCGGTTGCCAAAAGCATGACCGACAAGCGTGACCGGCGCATGCGCCTGCGTTTCGATGACGGCGGCGACATCTTTTGCAAGGTCGTGCAGCGTCAGTCCGTCCATCGGTCCGCTGCTGCCGCCGATTCCACGCGGTTCCGGCAGGGTGACACAAAATCCCGCCTCCGCCAGTGCGCGGGCAACTTCGTCGAAATCCGAACCCGGGCGGCCAAGCGATGCGAGCATGACGATGTGCGGGCCCGACGCAGGACCGACGACGCGGCCGCACAGGCGGATATTCGCGCCCTCCTTGTCGAGTCTGCCGATTTCGTAGGGCTCGAATTTCACTCGCTCCTCCCCGAACGGTTGCCTCGATGGATCAGCCTCTTAGTGTGCCGCCCGTCGCCTTTTCGACCGCCGCCACGATGCGCTTCGACACCGCGTCGAT
>JAHBYM010000276.1 GCA_019635975.1 Parvibaculum sp.
TTGCCCTGGATTTTCGAGATCAGCAGCGAGGACGAGGTGTTGGCGAAGGCGTTCTGGATCATCGTCATCATGATGAGGCCCGGCGCCAGAAACTCGACGAAGGGTACGCCGTGCACGTCGGGTCGGAACTTGCCGATGGCGAGCGCGAAGATCGCCAGATAGAGCAGCGTCGTGATGACGGGCGCTGCGACCGTCTGTGTCATCACCTTCCAGAAGCGGCGGACCTCCTTCAGGTAGAGCGTCCACATGCCGAGCCAGTTGACGGCGCCGAAGCGGCGGGCGCCTTCCGCGGGCCAGGGTGTATGGGTCATGGGAGCGCTCCAGTCGCGGGCTTGTGCACCGGCGAGACTTAAGCGACGGGGCGCCCCCAGGCAATGGGCGCTGGCGGTTCTTTTCTGTGGATAAGGCCCCGCCCGGACACGCCACCGGTTGCGGGAATTGCCCTTCATATTGTATATTTCGCCTTAACGCCTACGAAATCTAGTGGGGATGGAGACGGGTCACAGGCGTTCAACAGGGCCAGCGAGGGGGCCCAAGGGGAAAACATCATGTGGACCGACGAACGCGTGGAACTGCTGAAAAAGCTCTGGGCCGACGGCCTGAGCGCCAGCCAGGTCGCCAAGCAGCTTGGCGGCGTCACCCGCAATGCCGTGATCGGCAAGGTGCATCGCCTCGGCCTGTCCGGCCGCGCGACGCCGAGCCGCCCGGCGCGGACCCGGGCGCCCGGCCCGCGGACGCTGGTTCGCGGCCGGCCCGACCCGCTGACCGGCGAGGCGCGCCCGGAAGAGCGCGCCGGGCGCGAGACGGCGGAGGCAAGCGAACCCGCCGCCCATGAGGAGCGGATGCTCGAGCCGAGCCAGCGCGCCACCGTGCTGACGCTGACCGAGCACACCTGCAAATGGCCGATCGGCGATCCGGGACGGCCGGGATTTCATTTCTGCGGGCGCGGCGCCGACAACGGCTCGCCTTACTGCACCGAACATGCGCGGATGGCCTATCAGCCGGCGCAGGCGCGGCGCAATCGCGAACGGCCGCGCACCAAGGATCACCGCCTGGTCAGCTAGGCGGCCGCCTTTCGGGGCGTCTTGAGGGGAAAGGGAAACCGGCACCGCGGGGATCGCGTGTGCCGGTTTTTCTTTGCAGCGATGCGCCAGCAGACCGTCAGGACAGGAACTGATCGTCCAGCGAATAGCCGGCCGAGCGCACGGTGCGGATCGGGTCCTTCTCGCCCTTGTCGTTGAGCGCCCGGCGCAGGCGGCCGACATGCACGTCCACCGTGCGCGCTTCGACATAGACATCCGAGCCCCAGACCGCATCCAGCAATTGCTCGCGGCTGAAGACGCGGCCGGGATGCTGGATCAGATGGTCGAGCAGGCGGTACTCGGTGGGGCCGAGCCGTACCTCCCGCTCGCCGCGGCGCACGCGGTGCGCGGCGCGGTCGACGACGATGTCGCCGAAGGTCACGAGGTCTTCCGAGAGCGCGGGACGGATGCGGCGCATCACGGCGCGGACGCGCGCCAGCAGCTCCGTCATCGAGAAGGGCTTGGTCAGGTAATCGTCGGCGCCGGTGTCGAGGCCGCGGATACGGTCGCCCTCCTCGCCGCGCGCCGTGATCATGATGATCGGCAGGTTGCGCGTCTCGTTGCGGGCGCGCAATTGCCGGCAGACCTCGATGCCCGACAGGCTGGGCAGCATCCAGTCCAGCAGCACCAGGTCGGGCGGCGTCTCCTTGATCAGCAGCACCGCCTCCTCGCCATCGGCGACGGTCACGACCTTGTAGCCTTCCTTGTCGAGATTGTACTGGAGGAGCGTCAGCAGCGCCTCCTCGTCCTCGACGATCATTACGGTCGGTTTCATGCGCCTCTCGAACTGATTCCGGTCGTTTCCGACGGAATCCTGATCCTCTTCGCCGCTATGGGCAAGCACCATGGACATGATTCCTCCTGATTTGTTCAGTTCCCGGCGCCGACGGCGGTCGTGCTCGTCGTGTCGCCCTTGGGTCTTTCGTCGTGCACCCATTCGCCGGTGACGAGATAACCGACCGTTTCGGCAATATTGGTGGCGTGGTCGCCGATGCGTTCGATGTTCTTGGCGATGAACAGCAGATGGGTCGAAACGCCGATGGTGCGCGGATCTTCCATCATGTAGGTCAGCAATTCGCGGAAGACCGAGTTGTACATGGCGTCGATTTCCTCATCGTCGCGCCAGACTTCCATGGCAGCGGCGGCCTCGCGGCCCGAATAGGCGTCGAGCACCTGCTTCAACTGCCGCTGGGCGAGACGGCCCATCCGGGCGATACCCTGGATCAGCTTGTTGGCGCCCTCGAAATCGTTCTGCAGCACCAGCGCGCGCTTGGCGATGTTCTTGGCGAGGTCGCCGATGCGTTCGAGATCGATCGAAATCTTGATCGCGGCAATCGCCTCGCGCAG
>JAHBYM010000277.1 GCA_019635975.1 Parvibaculum sp.
GCTGTTGACGGTCCTGCTCTGGCGGACACTCGGTCCGGCGGCCGGCTCCGCCGCCACGCTGGCCCTCGTTTTCGGCATCCTCACCGGCTTCGGACAGGCGATGGGCTTCGGGCGCTGGGCGATCCTCATTCCCTGGCTCGCCGAACGCATGGCCGATCCGTCGACCACCGAGGCAGGCCGCGAAGCGATTGCGTTGATGGAAGGTGCGTTCAACCGCTATGCCGGCATGCTGGTCGGCGAACACCTCTCGAATATCTGCTGGGGCTTCTGGCTGTTCTTTACCGGCCTCACGGTCCGGCGCAGCGGCATTCTCGATGCACGCATCGGCCGGGCGATGATGGCGATGAGCCCGCTGATGTTCATCCTCGCGTCCGAACAGCTCGGCTTCGAAGGTCCGATCCTCGGCCTGCTGACGGATTTCGGATTTCCGCTGCTGGCGCTCATCCACTTCGCCCTCGCCTGGCAGATCCTGCGGCGTCCGGAAGGCGCGGCGGCACAGCCGCTCGGCATCGGTGCCGGCGTTGCGGGTATCGTTCTCTATGTCGCGATGATCTGGCCGGCGATTGCCGGTTGATCGTGCGCCGCTCAGGAACCCCGCGGATCGCCCGGCGCAACAGCTGGCGTCTGATAAGGCGCCATATGCGGCTTTTCCTGCGGCGAAATCTCTGCCGCGGGCATCGGCGGCGACACCGCGGGCGATGCCAAAGCCGCCGGATTGGAAGCCGACGGCATTGGCGATGGCGCCGGCGCTGCGAGTATCGCCGCATCCGGTGCCTGCGGCATGTGCATGCGCATGCCGACTTCGCGCCCCGCGACAAAGGCGATCGCAAGCGCCGCCGCCATTGCCGTCGCCGCATAGATCGCGCGGCGCGTCGGCACACGCGAAGGCCGCGGTCCGAAGGCCGCCCTCAACCGCGGCGGCACGGGCTCCGCCGCGGTCGCGGCATAGGCCGTCCGGATCGCGGCATTGATCGCCGTCCAGCCTTCCACCTGCGCGCGCGCGGCCGGATCGGCCTTCATGCGCGCTTCGACGGCCGCTTGCAGTTCCGGATCGTCCGCCAGCAAGCTATCAGCGCAGGCCAGCAAGCCGGTCTCGATTTCCTCTTCGGTGAAAACTTTCTTGGTCATTTCACTCTCCGAAGGCGCGACGGCATGCGCCGCACATCGTTCATGTTCTCCCGCAACATCTCGCGGCCACGAAACAGGCGCGACCTCAGCGTTCCGATCGGTATATCGAGCATCGCTGCGGCCTCGTCGTAGCTGACGCCCTCGATGGCGACGAGAACCACGGCTGCGCGTTGCGCATCCGGCAGCGAACTCAAGCCCCGCGAAAGATCGTCCGCCGTCAGGTTCATTTCCTGCGGTGGCGCGTTGCGGTGTCGCGGATCGGCCAGCGTGTTTTCGTCCATTTGCTCGGGCGGTGGCTTCCGGCCGCGCCGCGAATTCAGAAACACGCGGTAGAGTATGCGAAACAGCCAGCCGCGCACCGATCCTTCGCGCCGCCACAGATGCCGCTTGCGCCAGGCACGCTCCAGCGCGTCCTGAACGAGATCGTCGCCTTCCTCCGCGCTGCCGCACAGCGAATGCGCGAACCGCCGCAGGTGCGGAATTTCCCTTTCGACGTATCTGGCAAGATCGTCCATCTGAAACCGGTCTCGCCTCGATCCGTCCACGCACCAATGCCGTGTCATGCAAGAGACACCTAGGGCGCGGCAAAGTTCCGTCCACGAAAAATTTTTATGACGGAACTTTTTCCCGCCAGCCGGTGTTCTTGTCGCAGGTGTCGCCGCGCCGATGCGCGTGGCGGGCGCACGAACAACATGCAGGAGCAGATTATGCGAAAGATACTAGGGTTGAGCCGCGGTGCCGTTCTCGGAGCGATCGTCGTGGGTTTCTCGGCGGCGGCCGTCGCCACACCGGCGCTCGCGACCGACAGGCTCGCCCAGGCCGCGCCGGGACAGCAGCAGGCTGAGCCGTCGCAATATTCCGACGAGGACCTGCAGGCCTTCGCGAAATCGGTCGTCGAGGTTCAGCAGATCAACCAGCAACTCGACGTACAAGCGGTCGATGTAACCGACGCGGCCGAGTTGGAAAGCATCCAGCAACAATCCTACCGCGACATGGAAGCGGCGATCACCGGCAACGGTCTGACGGTTCAGGACTACAACCAGATTTCCGCGCTGACGCAGAGCGACGAGGAGATGCGCCAGAAGGTGACGGCCTATATCTCCGCGATGGACAGCGGCGCCATGTGACCGGATCGCGGCGGAGGTTTTCGCCCGCCGGGCGTCTCCACTGGATAGCCGTCGCGAAACGGCCTCCGGAATTTCTTCCGGAGGCCGTCTTGCATTTACGATACTGGATCGGTCTACCGCTTAGCCGAGCTGGCCCTCGCGGACCATGCGCTCCTGG
>JAHBYM010000278.1 GCA_019635975.1 Parvibaculum sp.
AAACCGCCGGCGAGGATGCGCGCCCGCGCTGGAACTTCCACAAATATCTGATCGGGCCGTCGGGCGAACTGGTCGACATCTATCCGAGCAAGGTGAGCCCGCTCGACGCCGGCCTCGTCGCCGAGATCGAAAAGCTGCTGCCGTGAGCGGCTACGCACCCATCGCGGTCGAGATGGCGCGCTACAACCAGTGGCAGAACGAAAAGCTTTACGAAATCGTCGCCGGTCTCCCGCCGCAGGAGATCGCGCGCGACCGCGGCATGTTCTTCGGCGACATTCTGGCGACCCTCGACCACATGCTGATGGTCGAGACGCATTTGCTTGCCTATATCGAGAACGGTGCGATGCCCGCTGCCTTCGACGCCAACCGCCGCATCGAAACCGAGTTCGGTCCCTTGCGCGCCGCGCGCAAAAAGATGGATGCGAAATTCCGCGACAAATGCGAAGATGCGCCGCCCGCATGGTTCGACGAAATCATCGTCATGCCGTCCGGCCGCGCGCTCCCGCGCAGCTTCTGGTGGGCGCAACTCTTCAACCACGCGACTCATCACCGCTCGCAGGTGACGTCCGAGCTGACGCATATGGGCATCGACTACGGCAACACCGACATGCCGTATAATCCGCTCACCCAATTCCAGGCGCCGTAGACCCCTCACCAAAACAAAAAAGGCCCGGCGTCTCCGCCGGGCCTTCCTTGTGCAGACGAAAACGCAATCAGCTCGTCGTCAGCGGCATCAGCCGGATTTCGACGCGCCGGTTCTGTTCGCGGCCCGCGGCCGTGTTGTTGTCGGCGATCGGCTGCGTCAGGCCGGCGCCCACCACATAGAAACGCCGCCCGTCGAGCCCCTGTCCGATCAGGTAGCTGGCCACGCTCTGCGCCCGCTTCTGCGACAGTTCCATGTTGTACTGCGCCGAGCCGGTCGAGTCCGTGTGGCCCGTCACGTCGACCAGCGTCTTGTCGTATTCCTTCAGCACGATCGCAACCGAGTTCAGCACCTCGTAGAAGCGCGCGTTGATGTCCGACGAATTGGTGGCGAAGGTGACGTTCCCCGGCATGTTGAGGATGATGTCGTTGCCGACGCGCGTCACGCTGACGCCGGAGGCGCGCAGGCGCTGCGTCAGCTCCTTTTCCTGCTGGTCCATGTAATAGCCGATGCCGCCGCCCGCCAGCGCGCCGACGCCCGCGCCGATCAGCGCCCGCTGGCGCCGGTCCTTGGCGTCGCCCTTGCCGATCAGCCCGCCGGCCAGCGCGCCGAGCACCGCCCCGCCCAGCGCGCCGTAAGTGGCCTTGCTGGTCTTGTCTTCGCCGGTATAGGGGTCCTGCGTCGTGCAGGCGGCAAGGCCGAACGTTGCGGCAAGCGCAATCACGGCAAATTTCTTCAGCAGCATGTTCTGGCTCCGATCCTGTTTCAGGTGGTCCGTCTTCCGTGAAAACCCGCGTCGGGAGCGCGGCCTTATGGATTCCGGATGCGATAGTGTAAAAGACCCCATACCCCGTCGGTCGCCATCCTAGCAAACCGCGCCACCGGCGGGAACGTCATTTAACTGGGCCCAATGACCGATAAAACCCCGAATCCACACCCGAAAACGAGGCGGGAGCGGGCCCCGAAAGGAAACATCCCCATGTCGCTCTTCGATCTCACCGGCAAGGTCGCCATCGTCACCGGCTCCACCAAGGGCATCGGCGAGGCCATCGTCCACCGCATGGCCGAGCACGGCGCGAAAGTCGTCGTCTCCAGCCGCAAGGGCGACGCCTGCGACAAGGTCGCCGGCGAGATCAACGCGAAGTACAAGGACAGCGCCATCGCCGTCCCCTGCAACATTTCCGAGAAGGCCGACCTGCAGCGCCTTGTCGACACGACGATGAAGAAATGGGGCCGCATCGACAGCCTCGTCTGCAACGCGGCGGTCAATCCCTATTTCGGTCCCTCGAAGGATCTGCCCGACGACGCCTTCGACAAGATCATGGGCGCCAACATCAAGTCGAACCACTGGCTGGCGCATATGGTGCTGCCGCAAATGGTCGAGCGCAAGGAAGGCTCCATCACCATCGTCTCGTCCATCGGCGGCTTGCGCGGCTCGCCGATCCTCGGCGCCTATTGCGTTTCGAAGGCCGCCGACATGCAGCTTGCGCGCAACCTCGCCGTCGAATACGGGCCTCAGAACATCCGCGTCAATTGCATCGCGCCGGGCCTCATCAAGACCTATTTCGCCAAGGCGCTCTGGGACAATCCCGAAATCCTCGAACGTTCCACCGCCGGCGCACCCTTGAAGCGCATCGGCATGCCCGACGAAATCGCCGGCGCCGCGGTCTTTCTCGCCAGCCCCGCCGGCGCCTTCATGACCGGCCAGACCATGGTCATCGACGGCGGCGCCACCGCGTCGT
>JAHBYM010000279.1 GCA_019635975.1 Parvibaculum sp.
CCGAGATCGCGGTCGCGGATATCGACAAAGACATAGACGACCGGCTGGCCGCTTTCGGTGCGCACCATGGTGGGGCCGCGCGCCCGCGTGATGTCGGCGATCTCGCCGAGCGGAACTGCAGCGCCCGCGGGCGTCGTGACGAAAACCTCGCGCGCGATCGCATCCGGATCGGCACGGGAGGCCTGCGGATAGCGCAGCACCACGTCGTAACGCTCGCGCCCCTCGACGGTCGTGGTCAGGACTTTGGCGCCAAGCGCCATCGCGATCGTCTCCTGCACCGTCTCCATCGAGAGACCGTGCCGGGCGATGCGGTCGCGGTCGGGCTTGATGTCGAGAAAATAGCCGCCATTGACGCGCTCGGCATAGGCCGACGAGGTGCCGGGAACGGCGCGCAAGGCGGTTTCGACCTCGCGGGCGATCCGTTCGAGCTCGACCAGATCGGGCCCGAAGATCTTGACGCCGACCGGCGTGCGGATGCCGGTCGAAAGCATGTCGATGCGGGCCTTGATGGGCATCGTCCAGGCGTTGGAGACGCCGGGAAATTGCAGCGCGGCGTCCATTTCGGCAATCAGCCTGTCGAGGTTCATGCCCCGCCGCCATTCGCTTTCAGGCCTCAGGTTGATGATGGTCTCGAACATTTCCATCGGCGCGGGATCGGTCGCGGTGTCGGCGCGGCCCGCCTTGCCCCAGACCGAGGCGACCTCGGGAAAGGTGGCAATGATCCGGTTCTGCGTCTGCAGAAGTTCGGCCGCCTTCGTCACCGAAAGGCCCGGCAGCGTGGTCGGCATGTAGAAAAGCGTCCCCTCGTTGAGGTTCGGCATGAATTCCGAACCGATGCGGCTGAGCGGCACCACCGTGACGGCGAGCACGAGGACAGCGGCGAGGATGGTCACGCCGCGGGCGCGCAGCACCAACGCAATGACGGGCCGGTAGAGCCAGATCAGCGCCTTGTTGAGCGGATTTTTGGCCTCCGGCACGATCCGGCCGCGAATGAAGATCGTCATCAGCACCGGCACCAGCGTGATCGAGAGAAGCGCGGCGGCCGCCATCGCAAAGGTCTTGGTCGCGGCAAGCGGCTTGAAGAGCCGGCCTTCCTGCGCCTCCAGCGTGAAGATCGGCAGGAAGGAGACGGTGATGATCAGCAGGCTGAAAAAGAGCGCCGGGCCCACTTCCTGCGCCGCCTCGATGACGACGGCGCTGCGCGAAGCGCCGGGCGGCGCATGCTCGAGCCGCTTGTGGGCATTCTCGATCATCACGATCGCCGCATCGACCATGGCGCCGATCGCAATCGCAATGCCGCCAAGGCTCATGATGTTGGAAGGAATACCGAGCGCATGGGTGGCGGCAAGCGCAATCAGAATGCCGACCGGCAGCGTGACGATGGCAACAAGCGCGCTGCGTGCATGCCAGAGGAACAGAAAGCAGACCAGCGCCACGACGATGCTTTCCTCGACGAGCGTGCGCACCAGCGTGTCGATGGCGCGGCGGATGAGCTCGGAGCGGTCATAGACCTCGACGATTTCGGTGTTGCCGGGCAGGCTCGGCGCAACGGCCGCAAGCTCCCGTTTGACGTTTTCGATGACGTCGAGCGCATTGGCGCCATGGCGCTGCAGGGCGATGCCGGAGACCGCCTCGCCCTCGCCGCCCAGTTCGGCGACGCCGCGCCGCTCGTCGGGCGCGAGTTCGACGCGCGCCACGTCGCGCAGCAGAAGCGGCGTGCCGCCCTCGGCGCGGAGCACGATCTTCTCGATATCCTCGATGCCGGCGAGATAGCCGCGGCCGCGGATCATGAATTCGGTTTCGGCAAGCTCGATGGTGCGGCCGCCGACATCCATGTTGCTGGCGCGCACCGCGCCGGCGATGTCGGCAAGCGTCAGACCTGTGCTTTTAAGCAAAAGCGGATCGACGATGATCGCATACTGCCGCACGAAGCCGCCCACCGTTGCGACCTCGGCGACGCCATCGGCGCGCGAAACGGCGAAGCGGACCTGCCAGTCCTGCAGCGAGCGGAGCTCGGCGAGATTCAGCTCCGAGGATTTCAACGCATATTGATAGACCCAGCCGACGCCGGTCGCATCCGGCCCGAGCGACGGCGTCACGCCGTCGGGCAGGCGTTCGGCCGCCGCACTCAGATATTCGAGGACACGGCTTCGCGCCCAGTAGAGATCGGCGCCGTCCTCGAAGATGACATAGACGAAGGAAACGCCGAAGAAGGAAAAGCCGCGCACGACGCGCGCGCGCGGCACGTTGAGCATCGCGGTTGCGAGCGGGAAGGTCACCTGATCCTCGACGACCTGCGGCGCCTGGCCGGGATAATCGGTGACGATGATGACCTGCGTGTCCGACAGGTCCGGTATCGC
>JAHBYM010000028.1 GCA_019635975.1 Parvibaculum sp.
TTCGTTCGAGCGGATCGCGATTTTCCTGCTGGAGACTTTTCCGGTGCTGGCGACGTTCGGTTGACAGCCTGAAAACGCCCACTGTCATTGAACTGTCAAAAAAACTGTCACAATCGATTTTCGGGGCGGGGATATCGCGGGGACAAAATTTTTAATCCCCGGATTTATCCCCGAAAGCGGGGATAAGTGCGCGTTATTTAGTTCGTTTACGGATCAATCCGCTTCGAGGCGGCGGGCGGCGGCGGGCACGACGGTGCGGCCACCCATCATCCAGGCGTGAAAATCGAGGCCGGGGAGCAGATCGTCGAAGGCGCGGTCGAGGACGTTGAGACCACCGGCATAGGCGCCGAAGGCGGGAAGGACCATGCGCGTGCCGTCCGAGGCGTAGCAGCGGCGGCGCAGGCGGCGGCCGCGCACGCGAACCGCCGCGCACGGATGAAGATGGCCCGCGATTTCGCCGGTGGCGGGTGCGGCTCGCGGCTCGTGACGGAAGGTCAGCGGGCCGAGATGAAATTCTTCCATGATTTCACCGCCGAACTGCGGCGGCGGCGCCGGATCGTGATTGCCGGAAATCCAGATCCAGTCGCAGCTCCGCGTCAGCCGCGCGAGATGCGCGGCATCTTCCGGCGCCATGCGCGCATCGGCGCGGACGTCGTGGAAGCTGTCGCCGAGCGCGACGACAGTGCGCGGGCGGAAGCGAGCGATCAGGTTTTCGAGGCGGGAAAGCGTGGCGCGGGTGTCGTAAGGCGGCAGTGCGATGCCCCGCGCGGCATAGGACGAACCTTTTTCGAGATGGAGGTCGGCGACGACCAACAGGCGCTCGGCGGCGAGGAAGGCCGCGCCTTCGGGCGTCAGGTCGAAGGCCTGACCGCAGACGGCGAGTGCGGGGTGTGTTTCGAGGTGGATGTCTTTTACGTCATACATCTGCCGGTAAAACTCTGACGGCTTGCGCCGGGGTGACACTTTTATGTGAGGAAAAGCCGCGCCTCAAACCAACCGTGTCGCTTCTTCTATCAGTTTATCGGCCGCTTCTGAAAGTAGTGCTTCGCTGGCCTCGCCGTCGACCTGGACCTTGCCGATGTCGAGCAGGACCGGGACGGCGAGCGGCGAGACGCGGTCGAGGCGCTTCAGGACGATGCGGCCACGGATGCGCTTCAGCATGGCGGCGACGCGGGCGATGTCGAGTAAGCCGGTGGCGGCGTCGTTGAAGGTCGCACGCAGCAGGATGTGATCGGGCTCGTGCTCGCGCAGCACGTTGTAAATCAGGTCGGAGGAGAAAGTGACCTGACGCCCCGACTTCTCGTGACCGGGATAGCGGCGCTCGATCAAACCCGCAATGATGGCGCAATCGCGGAAGGTGCGTTTCAAGAGGCTCGATTCGGCGAGCCAGGCATCGAGATCGTCGCCCAGCATGTCCTCAGCGAAGAGTTCGCCCAAGGGCAGTTCGTGGCGCTCATGCATCAGGCCCGGATCGCGCAGGCACCAGATGGCGAGCGCATATTCCGAGGCGACGAAGCCCATGGGCCGCGCGCCGGCGCGGTCAAGACGGCGGGTCAGCAACATGCCCAGCGTCTGATGCGCGAGGCGGCCCTCGAAGGGGTAGCAGACGAGATAGTACTTGTCGCCGCGCGGGAAGCATTCGACCAGCAGATTGTCTTCGCCGGGCAGCACCGAGCGCCAACTCTGCATTTCGAGCCATTCGCGGACCTGCGGCGGCAGATGCGCCCATTCCGGTTTGTGCGCCAGCATGCGGCGGACGCGGGCGGCGAGATAGGTCGAGAGCGGAAACTTTCCGCCGTAGTAAGACGGGATCATCGGCTCGCCGGATTGCGACTTGGTGACCAGGGCTTCGGTTTCGGCGAGGCCTTCGAAGCGCAATATGTGGCCGGCGAAGAGGAAGGTGTCGCCGGGCGAGAGCTGGTCGATGAAATATTCCTCGATCTCGCCGAGATAGCGCCCGCCCATGCCGCCGACGGGACGGCGACCGCCGCGCCGGATCATCCGCACCTTCAGCATCGGCGCCTCGACGATGGTGCCGACATTCATGCGGTATTGCTGGATGACGGCGGGCGAGGAAGCGCGCAGGCGCATGTCGCCTTCAACCTTCGCGTTGGGGCGAAGCCGCGCGAAGCGGTCGTAACTCTTCAGCGCATAGCCGCCGGTGGCGACGAAATCGACCAGCTTGTCGAAATCGGCGCGTGTCAACGCGCGGTAGGGCGCGGCGGAGCAAACCTCCGTGTAGAGATCGCCGGGATCGAAAGGCTGCGAACAGGCACAGCCGAGAATGTGTTGCGCCAGCACGTCGAGCGCGCCCTCGCGCGACACCATGCCGTCCTGCGCGCCTTCGAGGGCGGCGGCGCGGGCGGCCTCGCATTCGAGCACCTCGAAACGGTTGGCCGGCACCAGCAGCGCGCGCGAGGGCTCGTCGAGGCGGTGATTGGCGCGTCCGATGCGCTGCAGCAACCGGCTTGCGCCTTTCGGGGCGCCCATGTTGACGACGAGATCGACCTCGCCCCAGTCGATGCCGAGATCGAGGGTCGAGGTGCAGACGACGGCGCGAAGCGTGCCCGCCGACATGGCGGCCTCGACCTTGCGGCGGGCTTCGGCGGCGAGCGAGCCGTGATGGAGTGCGATCGGGAGCGCGTCGTCGTTGAGGCGCCAGAGTTCCTGGAAAACGAATTCGGCTTGTGAGCGCGTGTTGACGAAGACCAGCACGATGCGGTTTTGCCGGATCGCCTCGTAAACGGCGGGGAGCGCGTGGCGCGCCGAATGGCCCGACCAGGGGATGCGCGCCTCGCCGCCCTCTTCGTCGGGAATCCCTGTGGCAACAATGCCGATTTCGGGCGCGGCGCCGGGCGGGGCGACGACGATCTCGGCGAGGTTTTCGCCTTCCGGCGGTTGCGGCATCAGATAACGCCTGAGCGCATCGGGCTCGGCGACGGTGGCCGAGAGGCCGACGCGGCGCGCGGCGGGGGCAAGGCGGGAGAGACGCGCGAGGCCGAGCGACAGGAGATCGCCGCGTTTCGAGTTTGCCAGCGCGTGCAGTTCGTCGAGGACGATGCAGGAAAGCGAGGCGAAGAATTTCGGCGCGTCGGAATAGGAGAGCAGCAGCGCCAGTTGCTCCGGTGTCGTCATCAAGATCGAGGGCGGCGTGTGGCGCTGGCGCAGGCGGCGGTTCTGCGGCGTGTCGCCGGTGCGGGTTTCGATGGCGACGCCGAGACCCATTTCAGCGAGCGGGATTTCGAGGTTGCGCTTGACGTCGACGGCGAGCGCCTTCAACGGCGAGATGTAGAGCGTGTGCAGCGCGGGCGTGGCTGGCGGGTTTTCAGCGAGATCGACCAGCGAGGGCAGGAAGCCCGCCAGCGTCTTGCCGGCACCGGTGGGTGCGATCAGCAGCGCCGATTTTTGCGCACGGGCGAGATCGAGCAGCGCCAATTGATGGGCGCGCGGGCGCCAGCCGCGGGCCGCGAACCAGCGGGCGAAGGCGGGTGGCAATGCGGCGGGCGCTTGCGGTGTCCGGGGCGCGGGGAGCGGAGCGGTCATGGGGGGAGGTTAGCAGGGTGCGCGGCGATTGGGGGAGGACGAAAAGGCGGCGCCCCCCCGCGGCGCCGCCTTCCGCCCTCGCCGCGCGAAGGCTCTCCCTCTTTCGCCCCCGCAGCGCGGCGGCGCTACCGGACCCGTTCGATCGCGGGCGGCGTCCACCGCCCGTCGACTACCTCGGGCGCGGGCGCGAAGAGCCGCAAGGTGACGCCGAGCTTGCCGCTTGCCGGCGCGGGCAGCCAGTTCGACTCCCGCTCCTTGCCCGGGCTTTCGTGCTGCAGGTAGATGTCGAGGGAGCCGTCGGCGTTGAAGGTCAGCGCGTCCCGGTCGCCGATGGCAAAACGGTTGACCGGATTGGCGACCTGAAATCCTTCGTCGTCATACATCGTCAACGACCAGAAACCGTTCGCCGGCGGAAGTTCGTCCTTGCCGAAATGCAGTACATAATCCCGGCCGCCCGTCAGCGGCTCTCCGGCCGCATCGACGAGAGCCATCGGATATATAGCGTCCTCGGGCGATACGGCGCCAAGGCCGATCATGGTGACTATGGCGCGTTTCAGATAGTCGTTGCCGTAGACACCGAAGCCCGAGCGGCCGATCAGCCAGCCGTTATGCGTTTCGCCAACACTCGCCGTGAGGTCCCTCATCTTCGCCTGCACCCGGCCCGGCGCGGCCTCAAGCGCGGCGCGCGCCGCGGGGTCGAGCGCGGCGATGTCGAACGGCTCGCCGGCTTCGAGACCGAGCCGCCGCATGCGTTCCAGCGCGGCCCAGTCGGTGGGATGCGGCGCGTATTTTTCGAGAAGCTCTCCGGCCCGCGCGAAATAGGCGACGGCCGGCATGTCGTGCACCTGCTTCAGCGGATCGGTCTTCATGTCGACGCCGCTATCGGGCGCCGGCGCCGCTGGGCGGCGTTCGGCGGCGCCCCATTGCGCCATCGGGACGACCGCCATCCGGTCCTGAATGGCATGCACATTCGCGTAGTCGGCGGGGCCGTTCGTCTGTATACGGCCGATAATCCACACATCCGCGGTCGGCGCGTCGATCCGCCGGACGTCATCGGGGAGCCTGCCCTGCCAGCCGGGGGGCACGATCGCCCAGTTTGCGGGGCCGGTGCCGCTGGTGCGCCAGCCGGGCGCCGCGAATACCTCCGTCCACATGTCGTAGAATGGCAGGATGTAGTAGCGCCCGCCGGTGTCGGGCATCGAGACGATCACCGGTCCGTCGCGCAGATCGAGCCAGGCCAGCGAATAGAGCGTGTCGAAATTCGGACGGACAACCGTGCGCGAGGCGGCATCCGGGTAGCTGCGACGATGGTGGAAGGCATTAACCGGGCCAAATCCCTCGACCTTCCCCTCCGGCAGATTGGTCATCACGGCGCGTGTCACGTCCATCGTGATGAGCGGATAAAAGTAGGCATAGGCCTCGTCGGCCGCCGCCTGTATCTCGCTCTTGTCGAAGGGAGCCGCCGGCGAAGCGGCGGCACTGCCCAACGTCATGGCGGCGGCTGCGAGACCGGCTGCCAGAAACACCGACTTCCTCTTGCTGTTCGTCATTTCATGCTCCTGCATTTTCCCGAAACGGGCGGGTCCGCGCCGACGCACCCGCCCCGGCGACGCGGAAACTAATGCCTGCCATTGATGGTAATTATCCCTTCAGGTACATTTGAGTATGATTTCCGATGCAACCGAGAAACGGCTGATCGCCGCCGCGCCAGCGGGCTGGTTTGCCCGCCAGCCGGCCGGATTCCGGCAGCGGCTCCTCGAACGTTCCGTCGAGATGTCCTTCTCCGATGGCGACTGGCTCTACGGGACCGAGGACGAGGCCGGCGGCCTCTTCGCCATTTTCGACGGCAGCGTCCACCTGTTCGCCGCCGTGGCGGACAAGGGCACCGTGCTGATCGACCTGGTGGGACCTGGCAGATGGTTCGGTCAGGTGGGATTGCTTCCGGGAACCCATCGGCTGGTTACGGCGGTCGCCGCGCGGCCGGTGAGGGCGCTGGCCGTTCCACGCAGCACGCTGACGCGCTTCGTCACCGCGTTTCCCGACGCGTGGCTATCCTTCTCCGCGCTGAACCTGGAACAGGTGCAGGATATTGTTCGCATCCTTGCCGACAATCTTGCGCTGCCGCCCGCCATTCGCGTCGCCGCGCGCCTGCATGGGCTCGTCTCACGCACGAGCGGCGCATATGGACGCCATGTGCCGGTGACCCAGGCTCAACTTGGCGAGATGACCGGACTCGAGCGCAAGACCGTGCATCGCATCCTGCAGACGCTGCAGACGCACGGTCTGATCAGGCTGCGCTACGGCGCGATCGAGGTGCTCGACCCGCGCGGCCTCGCACGCGCCGCCGGTGCCGGCGGCTAATTGGCGGCCAATAAATCCGTTTCTTTACGCCAAGAAAAATATCCCCAATTGTCAGCGATGCGCTTGATCCCCATTAACAGCCAATCTCCTGAAATTCGCCTGAATGAAACCGCCGGCGAAGCCGCCGGGCCGCGGCAGGGCTTCAATTCGGCGGATCATCATGGGAGACTGGCGTCACCTTCCATGAACCTTTCACGACACGGAGTGCCCTGCCCCCATGCTCGATCAATTGCCGCCGGAAATTCGCGAACATCTCGACGCGCTGCTGCCGACCTTTGTCGAGCACGGTCTGTCGATGCTGTCGGCCATCCTGATCCTGATTGCCGGCTTCTGGTTCGCCGGCCGGACGCGCATGTGGACCATCGGCGCGCTGCGGCGCGTGCCCGGTATCGACGAGATGCTGCAGAATTTCTTCGGCACGATGGTGCGCTACCTGGTGCTGATCTTCACGCTGCTGGCCGTGCTGGCGAAATTCGGTGTGCAAACGGCGAGCCTTATCGCGCTGCTGGGCGCCGCCGGTCTTGCGGTCGGCCTTGCCCTTCAGGGCACGCTGTCGAATGTGGCCGCCGGTGTAATGTTGCTGATCTTCCGGCCGTTCCGCGCCGGGCACTATGTCGAGGTCGGCGGGATTGCCGGGACGGTGAAACTGCTGTCGCTTTTCACCACTGAACTGGCGACGCCCGACAATGTGCAGATTTTCGTGCCCAACAGCCAGATCTGGGGGCAGGCGCTGCGCAACTTTTCGTTTCATCCGACACGGCGCGTCGACTTTTCTTTCGGCATTTCCTATGGCGACGATATCGGCAAGGCGATGGAGGCGATCCGGGACGTGTTCGAGGCCGAACCGCGCTGCCTCAAGGAACCCGAGATTTTCATCGGCGTCGGCAATCTGGGCGACAGCTCGGTCGACATCACGGTCCGGGTGTGGAGCGCGACCGCCGATTACTGGCCGCTGAAATTCGAATTGACGCGGCGGGTGAAAGAGCGCTTCGACCGCGAGGGAATTACCATCCCCTTCCCGGCCCGGACGGTCTATGCTGGCAAGGACTGAGGGCGGCGTCACAGGAACGGATTTAAAAATGGACCGGATATTCGGCGGGCCCGTGCTCGCGACCCTTTTCAAGCTGGCGGTGGCATCGGTCGCAGTCGGCATTGTGCTGGCCATTCTCGGCATCAAACCGATCGATCTCTGGCGCGACTTCCTGGCGACGGCGGCGAATATCTGGTCGATGGGCTTCGAGGCGATCGACTGGTCGTTCCAGTATCTGATGCTCGGCGCGATCGTCGTGGTGCCGATTTTCATTGTCGTCCGGTTGTGGACGATGATGACGGAACGCGGGAAGCGGGAGTGAGGGGAAGGCCGCTTCCGTTACGTCATGCTGAAAGGCAAGACGGAGCGGAGCTGAAAAGCTAGTCTCCTCCCAAACAAACATACGGGAGGACGAGATGGTTTCGATGTTTCGCGACGGGCTCTTGAAGGGCAAGCGCATTCTGGTGACGGGCGGCGGCACCGGGCTCGGCAAGGAAATGGCCGAGGATTATCTGCGGCTCGGGGCGGAAGTCTATATCTGCGGGCGGCGCAAGAACGTTCTCGACGAGACGGCGAAGGAACTGATGGACCGGCATGGCGGCTCCGTCAAGACGCATAGCGTCGATATTCGCGTCGCGCAGGCCGTCGACGACATGGTGGGTGAAATCTGGGCGGATGGCGGGCCGCTGAGCGGGCTCGTCAACAATGCGGCCGGCAATTTCATCTCACCGACGAAAGACCTTTCGCCGCGCGGCTTCGACGCGATCGCCAATATCGTGTTTCACGGCAGCTTCTACGTGACGCATGCGGTGGGTACGCGCTGGATCGCCGACAAGGTGAAGGGCAGCGTGATCTCGATCCTGACGACATGGATCTGGAACGGCGGTCCTTTCACCGTGCCGAGCGCGATGTCGAAGGCCGGCATCAACATCATGACCAAGTCGCTCGCCGCCGAATGGGGGCCCTATGGCATCCGCCTCAACGCGATTGCGCCGGGGCCGTTTCCGACCGAAGGCGCCTGGGCGCGGCTGTCGCCCGGCCAGTCGACCGATGGCGAAGGCTCGCGCGAGGGCATTCCGATGGGACGCGTCGGCGAGATGGACGAATTGAAGAACCTCGCGACGTTTCTGATGGGCGACGGCTGCGAATACCTGACCGGTCAGACCATCGCCATCGACGGGGCGGGCTATTCGGCCGGTGGCGGAAATTTTTCGCGGCTGTCAAAGCTCACCGACGACGACTGGGGAAAGATGCGCGAAATGATCCGCAGCGCCAACGACAAGGACAAGGCGCAGCGGAGCGTTTGAGACGCGCATGTAAGTCTGTGCGGCGCCCCGGGCCCCGCGCGCGGATCACATCTCGATCACGACCTTGCCGACGACCTTGCGCTCTTGCAGCATGCGCATGGCGTCGACGGCGCGTTCGAGCGGAAGCCGTGCGCAGATGTGGGGTTTGATTTTTCCTTCGGCCGCAAGGCGGTCCACCGCCTCGATATTGGCGCGTCCGGCTTGCGGATCGCGGCGGCCATATTCGCCGGCGCGAACGCCGACGACCGAGAAACCTTTTATCAACGGCATGTTGACCGACACGGTCGGGATGCGGCCGCTGGTGAAACCGATGATCAGCAGGCGGCCGTTCCAGGCAATGCAGCGCACACTTTCGTCGAACACATCGCCGCCGACCGGATCGTAGATCACGTCGCCCCCCCGGCCCTCCGTCAGCGCCTTCACCTCTTCGCGGAAGCCGCGTGTGACGTTCAGCACATGATCGGCGCCGCGCGCCTTGACGACTTTCAGTTTTTCATCGGACGCCGAGGTCGCGATGACCGTGGCGCCGAGGAGCTTGCCCATTTCGACGGCGGCGAGGCCGACGCCGCCGCTCGCCCCATGCACCAGCAGCGTCTCGCCCTTTTGCAGATGGCCGCGGCAGACCAGCGCGACGTAAGCGGTGAGATAGGCGGCGGGATAAGCAGCAGCCTCGGCGAAATCCATGGCGCCGGGAATGGCGCGGCAGGCAGCTTCGGCGACATTGGCCTCCTCGGCAAAGCCGCCGGTGCGCAGCCCGGCGACAACGCGGTCGCCGGGCTTGAACTTCGTCACGCCCGCGCCAACGCTTTCGACCACGCCCGCCCCTTCCATGCCCGGCGCGAAGGGCAGATCGGGCTTGAACTGGTACTTGCCCTGCACCATCAGGATGTCCGGAAAGTTGACCGAACAGGCCTTGAGCCGCAGGCGCAGCTCGCCCGCGCCCGGCGACGGCAGCTCGACCTCGTCCATGCGCAGGACTGCAATGTCGTCGGACAATTCATGCACACGCATGGTTCGCATTGGTCTTCTCCGTTCATTGCAATGGCGTTGCGCTGCAGTCTAGAGAAGCGGCGGCCGCTCAACCAGCACTGAGCGCGCCGACGGCGGCGGCGAGGCCGAGGCCGATAAAGATGACGGCGGTTGCGGCGCGTACGATGCGCAGGGGCACGCGCTTTGCCGCGACGTCGCCCAGCAGCACCGCCGGCACATTGGCCACCATCATGCCGAGCGTGGTGCCGAAAGCGACCAGGACCAGCGATTGGTAATGCGCGGCGAGCGCGGCGGTGGCGATCTGCGTCTTGTCGCCCATTTCGACCAGGAAGAAGGCAATGGCGGTGGCGGCGAAGGGGCCGAAACGCGGCTTCACCTCCTCTTCGCCGGGCGGCGCATCGGGGATCAGCGCCCAGACGCCCATGCCCAAGAACGAGACCGCGAGTATCCAGGCGAGAATTTCATCGGTCAGCCAGTCGGCAATCAGGACGCCGACAAAGGCGGCGCCCGCATGGTTGAGGATCGTGGCGACAAAAATGCCGGCGATGACCGGCACCGGCGCGCGGAAGCGAGCGGCCAGCAGCAGGGCCAGAAGCTGCGTCTTGTCGCCGATTTCGGCAATGGCGACGACGCCGAGAGATACGAGGAAAGCTTCCAATTCAGTTCAGTGCCCGGCCGATATCGGCGGCGATTTTTTCGCAGGCGGCTTTGGCGAGCGGCACGACGCCAGTCATGGCTGTGAAGGCATGGGCGAGACTGTCCTCGCAACGATAGGTCACGGCGACGCCGGCCGCCTTAAGTTTTTCGGCATAGGCCGCGCCCTGATCGCGCAAGGGATCGAAGCCCGCCGTCACGACGATGGCGGGCGCGAGGCCGGCGAGGTTCGGCTCCTTCATCGGCGAAACGCGAACGTCTCTCGCCTCGGCCGCATCGTTGAGATAGAGACCAGCGAACCAGGACATGATGTCGGCGGTCAGCGGATAGACATTGGCGCAACTGTCCATCGAGCCGCCCTTCCATTCCCAATCGGTGACCGGATAGACCAGCAATTGCAGCGCGGGGCCGGCGCGGCCGGCGCGCTTTTCCTCCTGCGCGACAACGGCCGAGAGGTAGCCGCCGGCGCTGTCGCCGCCGACGCCGATGCGCCCCGCGATCATGCCGAGATCGGCGGCATGATCTTCGGCCCAACGATATGCGGCCAGCGCGTCGTCGACGGCGGCCGGAAACTTGTGCTCGGGCGCCAGGCGATAGGCGACGTTGAGCACCGTGCATTGCGCAACGCCGGCGATCATCGCGCAAAAAGTGTGGCAGGTGTCGAGATCGCCGATGACGCAGCCGCCGAAGTGAAAGAAGACGAGGCCGGGCAGCGGGCCGGATGCGTCTTTCGGCGTGTAGAGCCGCGCATCGAGCGGACCGGCGGGGCCCGGCACCGTGAGCGCGCGGACGACGACGCTTTCGCGCGGCGCGTCGTCGAGCAGGCTCAGACCCGCCGCCGTGCCCGCACGGGCGGCCACGGGATCGAGCGTCGTTATCGAGGGCTGCTTCGCGCCTTGCGCTGCCAGAAACTGGGTGCGGGCATCGAGAATGCGGCCATCGATCGCCAGCGGCTTGCCGCCCGACATTTTTATCAGGATGCCGTCGGGGAGTTTCAGCAGGGTACGGACGATAAATTTCTGGACGCTCATCGGCGGGTTTCCTTCGCGGTGCCTGGATTTCGCGAGTTCAGGATTTTTTGGCCGGCAGGGCGCGGAAGCCGCTGAGGACCAGTTGCGTGCCGAAAGCAGCGGCGGCCTCGGCATCCATTTCCGGGCGGCGCAACATGCGGTCGCCGATTTCCATGGCGATGCCGACGAGAGCGGCCATCAGATATTCGGAATCGACATCCGGCAGTGTGCCGTTGCGGATGTCCTCTTCGAGATATTCACGGATCTCCTCGAAGCCGGCGAGAATTTCGGGCGAGTCCATGCGCACACGCATGGTGTTGGGATTGCGGCGCATCACCTGGAAGGTATCGCTGTCGGTCGCCAGATATTCGAAATAGGCGCGGTAGGCGTTGCGGATGAAGTCCTCAAAGGTGCGCGAGCGGATGCGCTCGGCGCGCAGGCGCGGTCGGATGCGGCGCATGCCCTCGTCCATCAGCGCCTCGAAGACTTCTTCCTTGCTCTTGAAATAATTGTAGAAGGTGCCGGACGCGAGGCCGGTCTTGCGGATGATGTCGCGGACGGAAGTGGCGCCGTAGCCGAGATCGGCGAAAACGATGCGCGCCGCATCAAGGATCGCCTCGCGGTTGTTGTGCTTGGTCTGCTCGCGCTTGCCGCGCGGCCTTGAGGCGGCTGCGGCGCTGTCCACCGCAACCGGCCGTTCCTTGACGTCGACCATCTTTCCTCCTGCGTCCGGGGCTGCCCCGCCCCTGCGCACAATGCCGCTGTCAATCTACTCCAATGACGACAGGCGTCAATTTTTTACAGGAGCCCGTTCTGACCCCGAAACATGTTCGTTTTCATATGGTTATGTGCGTCAACGCCATCGCGGCGCGGCGACTCAGGAAAACCGGTAGGCGCCTATAACCCGTGTCACGGTCGTGCCGTCATGGGAGAGCGGCAACTGCACCGTTTCGAAGACGCGATATTCGC
This sequence comes from Parvibaculum sp., assembly GCA_019635975.1. Classification (GTDB taxonomy): domain Bacteria; phylum Pseudomonadota; class Alphaproteobacteria; order Parvibaculales; family Parvibaculaceae; genus Parvibaculum. Next base: position 11,865 of record JAHBYM010000028.1, read on the forward strand.
GGTCGAGCCAATCGAGCCGGCCGCGCAGGGCAACCGGCCCGGGCGCCGCCAGAACGGCGCGGATGGCGGCCATGATCTTTTCCAGCGTCTCCGCATTGTAGATCTCGCTGGCGCGCTTGCCCGTGCGGTCGACGCCGGCGGCCTCGACGACCCTGGTACCGACAAAACGATAGCGGAAATCCAGCGGATCGCTTTCGATGTCGATGACGGTCAGGAAGGAGAGCACGTTGCTTGCGAGATCGAGCGGATCGATCTCCGCCGGCGCCGGCATGACGCGTTCGCCTCGGCGTTTCTCCCAATAAGCCAGCAGAGCGCGCGGCGCCGCTTCGAGCGTGCCGAGATCGTCGATCGGATCGAAGTCTTGTGTTGCAAGAAGCACTGAGCGCCTTTCGAAGTAATCGACGCTCCATTGCGCCCGCGATTTCCAGCATAGAGCAAACGGCCACGGAATTGAACCCAAAGGCCGGGCGGGCGCCATTGACTTGTGCACGGGTGGCGCCCCTACTAGAACCTTGTTCGACACCTATGCAGCGGAATGCGGAAGCGCCATGGCCTCGGGATTCAAGATCACGCCGGAACATATCGCGCTGATGAAGGACGTGCTGATCGAGCATGTGCCGCATGCGAAGGCGCTCGGCATGACCGTGGTCAACGCGGCGCCGGACGAAGCCTGGCTTGCGGTTCCCTATGACGAAAAGCTGGTGGGCAATCCCGAGACCGGCGTCATTCATGGCGGCGTCATCACTTCGCTGCTCGACAATGCCTGCGGCATCGCCGTGCAACTGGCGCTGCCGGAGCGCATGTCGATCGCGACGCTCGACCTCAGGATCGACTACATGAAGCCGGCGACGCCGAAACTCGACCTCGTCGCGCATACGCATTGCTACAAGGTGACGACCAACATCGCCTTTGTGCGCGGCACCGCCTATCACACCGACGAGGCGGACCCCATCGCAACTTGTGTCGGCACCTTCATGCTGGCGGCCAACCGCACCATGCCGATGCCGATGACGCCGGAAGCAGCGGCCGAAGCGCTGGCGATGCTGGCGCAGAAGAAGGACGGCGCGGCATGAGCGCGGAAACGAAATCCCCCGACATCGACGCGCTGATGCAGGCGATCCCCTATGCGCGGTTTCTCGGCATCAGCATCGACCAGCGCGGCAACGAGATCACGACCGTGCTGCATTTCTCGCAGAAGCTGATCGGCAATCCGGTGCTGCCGGCGCTGCATGGCGGCGTGATCGGCGCGTTTCTGGAGACGACGGCCATCGCGCAACTCGCCTTCGAGTTTGCGGGCGGCGAGCTGCCGAAGCCCATCGGCCTCACCATCGACTATCTGCGCTCCGGACGGCCCGTCGACACCTATGGCCGCGCCGAGATTACGAAGCAGGGACGGCGCGTCGCCACGGTGCGCGCCGAAGCCTGGCAGGACGACCGGGCGCGACCCATCGCCGCCGCGCATGGGCACTTCCTGCTGAAGGCGGCGGACGAACCTGCCGACAGATGAGCGTCGTGACGACAGCATCGCGGGTGACGCACCGCACGGTGCTGGCCATTGCCGCGCCGATCGTTCTGTCCAACATCTCGACGCCGCTGCTCGGCATTGCCGATACCGCCGTGATGGGGCGATTGGGCGATCCGAAGTATATCGGCGCTGTCGCCATCGGCGCGCTGATCTTCACGATGGTCTTCTGGACTTTCGGATTCCTGCGCATGGGAACGACCGGGCTCACCGCGCAGGCGCTGGGCGCGAAGGACGGCGTGGAAATCCGCGCCGCTTTGGGGCGGGCATTGCTCATTGCGGCTGCCGTGGGCGGCGCGCTCATTCTCGCGCAATGGCCGATCCGCGAGATCGCCTTCTTCCTTCTCAACGGCGGACCGGAGGTGGAGCCGCTGGCGCGCTACTATTTCGATATTCGTGTCTGGAGCGCGCCGGCGGCGCTTGCCAATTACGCGCTGGTCGGCTGGTTCATCGGGCTCGGGCGCGCGCAGGTGGCGCTGGTGCTGCAGGTGTTTCTCAACCTGGTCAACATCTTCTTCAACATTCTGCTGGCGCTGGGGCTCGGCTGGGGCGTTGCCGGGATCGCGGCGGGTACGCTGATCGCCGAGGTCGCCGCGGCGGCGCTCGGGCTTCTGATCGCGGCGCATTATCTGCGCTTCTGTCCGGGCCAATGGACGCGGGCGCGGCTGCTGAATGCGGCGCAGCTTGCGCGCACCATCGCGGTCAATCGCGACATCATGCTGCGCACCGTGGTGCTGATGCTCTCCTTTGCCTGGTTCACCGCGAAAAGCGCCGAGGCCGGAACGGTGACGCTCGCAGTCAATTCGATCCTGCTGCAATTCGTGACGGTGAGCGCCTTCTTCCTCGACGGGTTTGCGCTGGCCGCCGAGGCGCTGGTCGGCCGTGCGGTCGGCGCGCGCAGCCGCGACGATTTCGATCGTTCGGCGCGGCTTTCGACGCTGTGGGCGGCGGGGATCGCGTGTGTGCTGTCGCTCGGCATTTTCGCGGGAGGTGGCGCGGTTATCGATTTTCTCAGTGTCGATGCGGAAGTGCGCGCGGTGGCGCGGGTCTATCTCTTCTGGGCGGCGATGCTGCCGGTGCTGTCGGTCTGGTGCTATCAGCTCGACGGCATTTTCATCGGCGCGACGCGGGGACCGGAAATGCGTAATGCGGCGCTCGCCTCAAGCCTGATATTTCTGGCGCTGTGGTGGCTGTTGCTGCCTTACGGCAATCACGGGCTCTGGGCTGCGTTGACGGGCTTCAACCTGATGCGGGCCGCCTCGCTCGGATTTTATTATCCGAGGTTGAGACACGCGATCTAGAAGAGATCAAGTACACTCTCCGGCGGGCGGCCGATTTTCGCCTTTGCACCTGCGACGACGATGGGGCGTTCGATCAGGATCGGGTTTTCGACCATCGCCTTGAGCAGCTCGTCGTCGGAGAGTTTTTCATTGTCGAGGCCGAGCGATTTGTAGACGTCCTCGCCCTTGCGCATCAGATCGCGCGGCTTCATTTTCAGTTTCTTCAGGATCGCCTGAAGCTCGGCGGCGGAAGGCGGCTCCTTCAGATATTCGATCACTTTCGGCGCATGGCCGTTTTCTTCCAGCAGGGCCAGCGTCTGGCGCGATTTCGAGCAGCGCGGATTGTGATAAATGACGGGCTTGGCCATGCGTCCGGTCTCCTACAGTTTGACGTCGGCGCCGATGGCGTCCTTCAGATGCGCGAAGCCATCGGCGGCGAGATGGGCGGCCAGCTCGCGCTTGATGCGCGCGATGAGGCCCGGGCCTTCATAGGTCAGCGCCGAATAAAGCTGCAACAGCGAAGCGCCGGCGCGGACTTTCAGATAGGCGTCGTGGCCGTTCGATATGCCGCCGACGCCGACAAGCGGCAGGCGGCCTTTCGTCAGCCGATAGATGTCGGCAAGGACCGCGGTCGACATTTCAAATAGCGGCGTGCCGGACAGGCCGCCCGTCTCCTGCGCGTGAACGCCCGAAACCAGATCGCCGCGGGCGATGGTGGTGTTCGACACGATCAAACCGTCGAGACCTTGCACCAGCGCGACTTCGGCGATGTCGGCAAGTTCGTCCTGTCCGAGATCGGGTGCGATTTTCAGCAGCACCGGCGTCCGCGTCTTGCGGGCGGCGAGCACGCGGGCGATCAGCGTTTCGAGTTCGGCGCGGTTTTGCAGGCCGCGCAGGCCCGGCGTGTTGGGCGAGGAAATGTTGACCGTGAAATAGCTTGCCAGTCCTTCGAAGGCGCGGATACCTGCTTCGTAATCGGCGATGCGATCCGCCGCGTCCTTGTTGGCGCCGATATTGACGCCGACGATGCCCGGCCGCTTGCGGCGCGCCTCGAGCCGCTTCTTCAGCGCCGCATGACCCTGGTTGTTGAAACCGAGACGGTTGATGACCGCGCGATGAACCGGCAGACGGAAAATGCGCGGGCGCGGATTGCCCGCTTGCGGGCGCGGCGTCACCGTGCCGACTTCGGCAAAGCCCATGCCCATTGCCAGCATCGCATCCGGCACTTCGCCGTTCTTGTCGAAGCCGGCGGCGATGCCGAGCGGATTTTCGAAATGAAAGCCGAGGACGTCGATCGCGAGCGAGACGGGATCGGCTTCGCGGGCGCGGGGACCGAGGCCCATGCGGAGCGCGCGCAACGTCAATGCATGCGCCGCTTCGGGATCAAGCAGGCTCATCACGGGCCGCGCCAGCGGAAAGAGGTCGATGCGCGTCATACCTCAAGCTCCGGAAAGAGATGCGCGCCGTCCTCGCCGACGGGCAGCGGCACGACGCGGCGCACGGCATCGAGGTTCAGCACGTCGTAGAGATGGGGAAAGAGCGCGCCGCCACGCGAGGGCTCCCATTTCAGCGCCGCACCGAGGGCGGCCGCCTCGACCGCGACCAGCACCAGACCCTTGCGGCCAGCAAAATGGCGAGCCGCCGTTTCGGCGACCTGTCCGGCGGTCGAGAAATGGATGAAACCGTCATCGAGATCGACCGCCGAACCGATGAAGCGGCCTTCGGCGGTGGCGGCGAGCCATTCATGCTCGCCGACGATTTTGTAGAGGATGGAAGGCAATGCGGTCTCTCCGGCTGCGCGGGCGCACTCTAACCAGCGGGCGGGGGCAGAACAAGGCAGGACATAGGAATCAAAGCCGCAAAACCCGGATGCAGACGCCCGGGCGATGTGGCACTATTCCCAGCGATCCGCGAAACGAGGAATTCATTCGGGCCATGGCGCGCAAGCTCTCCCATAGCCGGCTGTGGGCCGCCATCGACGCGCTGGCGGCGCGGCACGGGCTGACCGCTTCGGGTCTTGCCAAGGCAGCGGGGCTCGACCCGACCACGTTCAACAAGTCGAAGCGGATCACCGCCAAGGGACGGCCGCGCTGGCCCAACACCGAGAGCCTGGCGCGCATTCTCGACGCAACGGGCGCGGGGTTCGACGAATTCCTGGCATTGGTCGGCGGCGATACGCAGAAAGCCGCGCGGGCCCGAAACGTGCCGCTGATCGGGCTGGCACAAGCCGGCGGCGGCGGCTTTTTCGACGATGCCGGGTTTCCGGTCGGGGGAGGCTGGGAGGAAGTCGCCTTTCCCGATTTCGACGACGAACACGCCTATGCGCTGGAAGTGAGCGGCGACAGCATGGCCCCCGTTTATCGCGACGGCGACATCATCATCGTCTCGCCGGCAGCCGGTATCCGGCGCGGCGACCGCGTGGTGGTGAAGACGGTCGATGGCGAAGTGATGGCCAAGGTGCTGGCACGGCGGACCGCGAAAAGCGTCGAGCTGCATTCGCTTAACCCGGCGCATGACGACCGGGTGCTGAAGGCGGAAGAGATTTTATGGATGGCGCGGATCATCTGGGCGAGCCAGTGAGGCTCAGCCCTTCGACATGTCCTCGCCGGCCAGCGCGCGGCGGATCAGCGCCACGGTTTCGGCGACGCCATAAAGCTTGACGAAGGTGCCGAAGCGCGGGCCCTGCTCCTCGCCCAGCAGCACTTCGTAGAGCGCCCTGAACCAGTCGCGCAGGTTCGCGAATTCGTGGTTCTTGCCGATTTCGTAGACGATGTTCTGCAATTCCTCAGCGCTCGCCTCGGCGGGCGCGGCGTCGAGGCGGGTGGCAAGCTCGTCCAGCGCCGCGCGCTCGATGTCGCTCGGCGCGCGGTACTTCTTGGCGGGCTTCACGAAATCGTGGAAGTAGTTGATCGCGTAGCCGACGAGATGGTCGAGGCGCGGATGATTTTCAGGCGTCGCGTCGGGCGCGTAGTTGCGGATGAAGCCCCAGAGCACGTTGCGGTCTTCGGAATGGCTGGCGCTGGCCAGATTGAGCAGCAGCGAAAACGAAATCGGCAGGTCTTCCGTGGGCGGATTGCCGCCGTGAATGTGGAAAGCCGCGTTGTTGAGACGCTCCCGCGCATCCTGCTTCGGATAGGCCGTCAGCGCGCCCAGATATTCGTCGACATTGCGCGGGATGACGTCGAAATAGAGGCGCTTGCCGGCGCGCGGGCTCTGGAACATGAAATATTGCAGGCTTTCCGGGCTCGCATAGCGCAGCCAGTCCTCGATCGAGAGGCCGTTGCCCTTCGACTTCGAAATCTTCTTGCCTTCCTCGTCGAGGAACAATTCGTAGTTGAAGCCCTCGGGCGGGCGCTTGTTGCTCAGCACACGATAGATGCGCGAGGCGAGCTTGACGGAATCGATCAGGTCCTTGCCGGCCATCTCGTAGTCGACGCCGAGCGCAACCCAGCGCATCGCCCAGTCGGCCTTCCATTGCAGCTTGCAGTTGCCGCCGGTGACCGGAACCTCGATGATCTCGCCGTCCGGCTCGGCGTAGCTTACCGTGCCCTTCTTCGCGTCGCGCGCGACGAGCGGCACCAGCAGCACATGGCCGGTGCGCGGGCTGACGGGCAGGATCGGGCTGTAGCTCTGCTGGCGCTCCTCGCGCAGGCTCGGCAGCATGATCTCCATGATCTCGTCGAACTTTTCGAGCACCTTCAGCAGCGCCGCGTCGAAGCGGCCGGCCTTGTAGTACTCGGTCGAACTCGCGAATTCATATTCGAAGCCGTAAGAGTCGAGGAAGGCGCGCAGGCGGGCGTTGTTGTGCTCGCCGAAGCTCGGATGGGTGCCGAAGGGATCGGGCACTTTCGTCAGCGGCATATTGATGTAGCCGGCCAGCATCTCCTGATTGGGCACATTGGTCGGCACCTTGCGCAGACCGTCCATGTCGTCGGAGAAACAGATCAGGCGCGTCGGCACGCCGGGTGCCAAAATCTCGAAGGCGCGGCGGACCATGGTGGTGCGCGCCACTTCGCCGAAAGTGCCTATATGCGGAAGGCCGGAAGGGCCGTACCCTGTCTCGAACAGGACCGTGCGGCCGGTTTCACCTTCCTTCTCCAGACGGTCGACGATCTTGCGCGCTTCCTCGAACGGCCAGGCCTTGCTGACGCGGGCGGCCTCAAGGAGCGCGGATGGTGCTATCGTTGTTGAGTCGGTTGGCATTTTCGGTCTCGAAAGGATCACTTAAGGCTTTGTCAAGCGCGCGGACCCTATGCTTAGCACACCCCTCCGTCAACGCGACAATCGGGGCCGGATTGCCGTCGGCCATCGCCCGGAGACCTGACCTTTGAGAGACGCCGAACCGGAGCAGGGATCGACAACAACCGGTGCCGATGGCGCTGGCGCCGCCGCGCCGCCCGGCCCCGTTCGCCGCAGCTACCCCATCGATGCCCGTATCGACGCCGAGCAGGTGCGCCTGTTGCTGGAGCTCGGCGAAGCAAGCCGGCTGACCGTTTTCGGCGCCATCGTGGTGGTGGGGCTTGCGTTCTGGCCCCATGCACCGCTCTGGACCATCGGCATCGTCGCGACGATCCAGCTTGTGGCGCAGTTTCTGTTCGACCGGGTGCGCGCGGGGTTTCGCGTCGATCCAGACGCCGTGGGCAATGCAGCGCTGTGGGCCAACCGCTATGCGCTGGTCACGCTTGTCAGCGGCTCGACATGGGGCGTCGGTTCGTTGCTGTGGCTGCCAGGCGCCTCGTTCACGCATGAGATATTCTACGTGCTGGTCCTCGCCTGTCTTGCCATGGCGACGGCCATCACACGCGCCAACCATCCCCCTGCCGTCATCTACTACATCGCCGCGTCATGCCTGCCGATTATCGGATTGCTGCTGTGGCGCGCCGAACCACTGGCGATCGCCACTGTCATGCTGGCGGCCATGTTTTTTGCCACCGTCGTCGGCTGGACGCGGCGCGTAAACACCAGCTATCGCGAGGCGTTCCGGCTGCGCTTCGAAAATGCCGATCTCGCCGAGCGAATGGCGCGCGCCCATGCGGTGGCCGAGCAAAAGCATCGCGACGCCGTGGACGCGGAAGCGCGCGCGACTGCCGCCATGCAGGCCAAACAGGCGTTTCTCGACATCATGAACCATGAGGTGCGGGCGCCGCTGGAAGGCCTGAGCAACATGGCAATGCATCTCGCCGACGAACCGCTGAGCGACGCGCAACGGAAAATCGCACAGTCGATGGAAGAGACCAGCCAGCTGCTGCGGCGCCTTTTCGACGACATGATCGACCTGTCGCAGATGGAAGCGCTGTCGCTGGAACTGAAGCCCCGCCGCTTCGACCCGGCGGAGCTTGCCGGGAGCGTCGTGCGGATGATGCGTCACCAGGCGAACGAACGCGGACTTTCGCTGGAACTCGACGTCGCGCAAGGTGCGGATGTCGACATGTTGGCCGATGCCGACCGCGTCCGCCAGGTGCTGACCAATCTGATCGGCAACAGCATCAAATTTACCGACAAGGGCGGTATCGTGGTTCGCGTCGCACCGATCCAGACGCCAGACGGCGACACTGTCATTCGCTTTTCGGTTACCGACACCGGGCCCGGACTTTCGGAGGAATCCCGCGCGCAGCTTTTCGAGATCTTCTGGCAGGGCGGCGATGCGCGCGACTTCCGCTTTGCCGGCAAGGCGGGCGGTATGGGCCTCGGCCTGCCGATCTGCGACCGGCTGGTGCGGCTGATGGACGGCCGGATCGGCGTCGATAGCGCGCCGGGACAGGGGAGCACCTTCTGGTTCCTGCTGCCGATGGAACCAGGCGGCGCAGCCGGCTACTTCGCATCGCTCGCGGCGGATGCAACGCTGCCAAAGCGCAAGGAGCCGGAACAACTGATCGACCTCGGGCATCTTTACGACATCGAGCGTGAAGTCGGACCACAACGCATTACGGATCATTTGCTGTCGGGCCTTGAGCGCGTATTGACGCTGCATCGCGCCGTCGAGCGGGCGCGCACCGAACGCAACGAGGTGGCGCTGGCCGAGGGGGCGCATGCCCTGCGGGCCGCCGCCGGCAATATCGGCCTTGCGGCGATTTCCCATGTGGCCGGCGACATCGAAACCGCTCTCAATTACGGCGAGATCGATGCCGCGATGCGCGACGTGCAGCGGCTGCAGCAGAAAATCACCGCCACATGGCGCGAACTCGCCAAGGCATATCCGAGCCTCGGCAACTGATTTCATTCGGGCCCCGCGCGGCTATACTCGCCGCCCATGTCCTCACACGCACCTTCCGATTCGACGCACGGCCCGACCGGCGGCGCATTCCTGCCCGAAGCGCCGGCCATTGTGCCGAGCCGTGCGGCGGGCGGCGCTGTTGTCGTCAGCGCGGAGGGTGAGGTCGAGGAGCTCGGCGCCGAGGCGGCGCTGGCGCTGATCGAGCGCGAGTCGGTGATGCTGGTGCATGCGGGCTTCACGGCGCGGCGCATTGCACGCGGACGGCCGTTCGGCGCGCCGGGACCGCATGTGCTCGACCTGATGGAACTCTTTGCCTTCGTGCATCCGGCCGCGCCCTGCCTGCCGACGCCGGACGGGCTGGCAGCCGCGCTCGGCCTCGATGCCGGCGATACGCCGGAGACACAAGCCCTCATGCTGCATGCGGCAGCGGCACAAATGCTGGCGCGGCTTCAGGATCGCTCGCTGCCCGACCGTCCGTCGGCGGCACGCACCGCCTTTCGCATGGCGGAGGGTGGATGGGCCTGGGGGCCGGGCGTCGTCGCGGCGCTGGCCGACGCGCTCGGACGGGACGGACGGCCGCCGGCAAGCCGCGGTTTCGACATCTGGAACGAATTGCCGGAATGGGAGGAGCAGGCACCGCGCCCACCCGCCGGGTCGCAGCCGGTCAGCGAGGCGGAAGCGCGGGAGCGGCTGGCCGAGCTCGCGGGCGCCGACGCCGAACGGCGCGACGGCCAAGCCGATTTTGCTGCCGCCGCCGCCTTCGCCTTCGGCCCGCGCGAGGCGGCGGGCGCTCCCAACGTCGTCATTGCCGAAGCGGGCACCGGCATCGGCAAGACCATCGGCTATATCGCGCCGGCGAGCCTGTGGGCGACACGCAACAAGGGGACGGTGTGGATTTCAACCTATACCAAGAACCTGCAACGCCAACTCGACCAGGAACTTTCGCGGCTCTATCCCGACCCGGCCGAGAAGGCCGAGAAAACCGTCATCCGCAAGGGACGCGAGAATTATCTCTGTTTACTCAATTTCGCCGAAATTGCGGACCGGGCCGCACTTTCGGGAAGCGCGACCGCAATCGGCCTCGTGGCGCGCTGGGCGAAGACCAGCCGCGACGGCGACATGGTGGGCGGCGACTTTCCGGCATGGCTCGGCGCGCGGCTCGGCGGCACAACGGGACGCACCGGGCTCACGGACCGGCGTGGCGAATGCGTCTACACCGCCTGCCCGCATTACCGGAAGTGTTTCATCGAACGCGCGATCCGCAAGGCGCGGCGCGCCGACATCGTGGTTGCCAATCATGCGCTGGTGATGCGGCAAGCCGCGCTCGACCGCGTGATGGGACAGAGCGCGACCGCCAAGCCCGCCGACATGGCGGGCGGCGCGGAGGACGAGGCACCGAGCGGCCGCGAAGCAAGGTCACGCTTCGTCTTCGACGAGGGGCATCACATTTTCGATGCCGCCGACAGTGCCTTCTCGGCTTCGATTTCGGGTATCGAAACGGCGGAGCTCAGGCGCTGGGTGCGCGGCGCGGAAGGGCAGCGCGGCCGGCGCGGGCGCGGGCTCGACGAGCGTATCGGCGATCTCATCGGCAGCGACGAACTGGCCGAGGAAGCCCTTGCCGCGGCGCTTTCGGCTGCCGCCGCGCTGCCGGGACCGGGCTGGACGGCGCGGCTCAACGACGGAAGCCCTCGCGGGGCCGCCGAAAAATTTCTGGCGCTGGTGCGCCAACAGGTCCATGCGCGGGCCGAAGACAATGACAGCCCCTTCTCGCTCGAAGCCGACACTGACCCGCCGGTCGAAGGCCTTGCTTCGGCCGCAAGCGAACTCGATGCCGCTCTCGCCCGGCTTGTCGCGCCCTTGCGGCTGGTCGCCGAACGCCTGCGGGCGCGGCTCGACGACGAGGCCGAAGACCTCGACAGCGCGACACGCATCCGCATGGACGCGGCCGCGCGCGGGCTCGACCGGCGGGCGCGCATTCTCGTTCCGTCATGGCGCGCGATGCTGGCGAGCCTCAGCGCCGCAACGCCGGCGGAATTCGTCGACTGGTTTTCGATCGAACGGATTTTCGGACGCGAAGGCGATGTCGGCATGCACCGGCACTGGCGCGATCCGACCATACCGTTCGCCAATGCCGTGATCGAGCCGGCACATGGCGTACTCATTACCTCGGCGACGCTGCGCGACCGGCTGATCGACGAAACGGAAGACAATGAGGGCTGGGAGACGGCGGAGGTCCGAACCGGCGCGGCGCATCTGGCGCTGCCGGCGCGACGGGCCTTCATGGCATCGCCTTTCGACTACGACAAGCAGGTGCGCATCTTTGTGGTGCGCGACGTGGCGCGCGACGACCTTGCACAAGTCGCGAGCGCCTACCGTGAACTCTTTCGCGCGTCGGGCGGCGGCGCGCTCGGACTGTTCACCGCCATTCACCGCTTGCGGGCGGTGCATGAAAGGATCGTCGTGCCGCTGGAGGAAGCGGGGTTGACGATTTATGCGCAGCATGTGGACGCGCTCGACACGGGCACGCTGGTCGATGTTTTCCGCGCCGAAAAGCATTCCTGCCTGCTCGGCACGGATGCGGTGCGCGACGGTGTCGACGTGCCGGGCGACGCCTTGCGGATGATTGTGTTTGACCGTGTGCCCTGGCCCCGGCCCGACATTCTGCACAAGGCGCGGCGCGAGGTTTTCGGCAAGGCGCGCTATGACGACATGCTAACGCGGCTTCGGCTGAAGCAGGCATTCGGACGGCTGATCCGGCGCGCCAGCGACCGGGGCGTATTCGTCGCGCTCGATTCAAGACTGCCGACGCGCCTGACCTCGGCCTTTCCGCCCGGCGTCACCATTCACCGGGTCGGCCTTGCCGAAGCGATTGCCGAGACACGCAGCTTTCTCGGGCCCACGCTTGCTCAAGACAAAGTCAAACTCTAAGCTCGCCCGCAAATTCGAGCCAAGGAAGCCTCATGTCGACGATTTCTCCCGAAAATGCCCTGATCTACATCATGGTAACGATGAGCGCTGTCGATCGCGCGATGAGCGACAACGAGTTGCGCGATATAGGCACCATCGTCCAGACGCTGCCGGCCTTCCGCAATTTCAATGCCGAGCGGCTGATCCCGGTGGCGAAGGAGTGCGCCGCGATCCTGCAGGAAGATGGCGGGCTCGACGCTGTGTTCGGGTTGGTGAAGGACGCGCTGCCGCCACATCTGCGCGAGACGGGCTATGCACTGGCGGTCGAAATCGCGACATCCGATCTCGCGGTCGGCGCAGAGGAAATCCGGCTTCTGCAATTGTTGCGCGACGCGCTCGACATCGACAAGCTGACCGCTGCCGCCATCGAACGCGGCGCGCGGGCGCGACACATGCCGCTCTGAGGGTTGCTGGCGCAAGGTCTCAGGAGCACGCGCCCGACCCGGTTTCGCGCATCTCATCGTCGATGCGGTCGAAAAACGTGCGGGTGCAGCGCGAGGGCCCGTCGAAACGGTCGACCTCGCGATGGATCATGACCGGCGCGCCATCGTCCCATGTGTAAACGTCGACGCCGCCTTCGGCCGCGCTTGAGCGCCAGCGGCTGACGATTTCCCGTGTCTCCGGATCGAATTCGGGCGTGACGATTTCGTCGAGCATGGCGCTTTCGACAAAGCGGCCGCTGTCGGCGACCCAGAGCCAGTTGCGGTAAAGCATGTTGGGTCCGGCCGCTCCCCCGGCGATGAGACGCATGTCGAGATAACCGTCGAAATCCATGTCGATGATCTCGAAGCCGCCATGGCCGATTTCCGGCGCCGTGCGCGCCTCAAGGCCGGCGATCACCTGGAACGGTTCGGCCCGGCCTTCGCGGCGGATCGAAATGCCGGTGACGACGCGTTCGCCGGTCTCGGGATCGAGATACCAGCGCAAGCTGAACAGGAAATCCGGCAGGACCGGATTGATCCGGCTCTGGCACACGATGGGCCCGGACCCCGCGGCACTTGCCGGCGCCCGGCAACTGAAGCCACCGTGAAAGGTCTCGTCTCCGGTGACGGAGGGTTCCGCCGGCGCCCTGCCCCATGGCGCTTCGAACGCCCGGCCGCCCCCGCCATCCCGTTCCGCGGTCATGCCCGGGCCGCTGTCCGGCGCAGGTTCGGCCCCGGCGGGCGCCACGGCGAGCATCAAAACCAAGCAAGCAGACCACACACCGCCACGCATCGCCGCCATCCCTTCCTAACCCCGTAGATCCCGGTCCCGCGCCACCATTTTATCTCAATGCCGGGCAACGTGCCCTTTTTCTTGATGACAAAGCGACACTATAGTTGCCATCCGCACGGGACCCATTGTGCGGGGCCTTTTCGCGGCCCGAAAGCCCGCGCAGGACCGAACCGAGGCGAATGACCGAATTTCTGTCGACCCATGAACCCCAGCTCCGGCTTGCCGCCTTTGCGGCGGTGCTCGCGGCGATGGCGCTTTGGGAACTGGCTGCGCCGCGCCGGCCGCAAGCCTTGACGCGGTGGCGGCGCTGGCCGACCAATATCGCATTGTCGGCACTCGGCGCCGTGCTGGTGCGCATTGCGCTGCCGGTCGTCGCGGCGGCGACGGCCGTGGAAGCGGAGCGGCGCGGCTTCGGGCTCTTCAACTGGATGCAGACGCCGGCCATCATCGCCGTCCCGCTTTCGATGCTCGCGCTCGACGCGCTTATCTATGGCCAGCATGTCGTTTTCCACCATGTCGGTTTTCTGTGGCGGTTGCACCGGGTGCATCATGCCGACCCAGAACTCGACGTGACCACAGGCATCCGCTTTCACCCGGTCGAAATCCTGATCAGCATGGGCGTGAAGATCGCGGCGGTCGCACTGATCGGTGCGCCTGTCGTTGCGGTGATCATGTTCGAGGTGCTGCTCAACGCGGCGGCGATGTTCAATCATTCGAATGTGCGGCTGCCTGTCGCAGCCGACCGGATTTTGAGGCGCGCCGTCGTGACACCCGATATGCACAGGGTGCATCATTCGATCCATCGGGACGAACAAGACATGAATTTCGGCTTCAGCCTGTCGCTCTGGGATCGGGTATTCGGCACCTATCGTGCGCAACCGCGCGATGGTCACGAGACCATGCGGATCGGGCTTGCGGATTTTCCGGCGCCCGCGCCGGCCGGTCTCGGCTGGAGCCTCATCAACCCATTTTCAGGCAGCGCGCGGCGCGGGGAGGAACAACGGACATGAAGCAGTTGTGCCTGCTGCGCCACGCAAAGTCGGATTGGGGCGATCCGGCGAAGGACGATTTCGACAGGCCGCTCAATGCGCGCGGCGCAAAGGCCGCGGAATTCATGGCCGGCTATATCGCCGCCTGCTCCTACCGGCCGGACACCGTTCTGTGCTCGACGGCGGCACGGGCACGAGAAACCTGCGCACCGCTCAGCCTCCGGCTCGGCAAGGATGTGCCCGTCATCTATCGCGACGAGCTCTATCATGCGATGCCCGACGCGATGCTCGACGAAATTCGCCAGGCGCCCGATACGGCGCAGACACTTCTGGTCGTGGCTCACAATCCGGGGCTGGTGCTGCTGGCGATGGCGCTGGCCGAAGATCCCGACGAGGAGACGGCGCTACGCATCGCGCATGGCGTGCCGACCGGCGGTTTCATCGTGCTGGAGTTCGATGTCGAGCGCTGGGCCGACATCGCGGAAGGCAAGGGCCGCAGCGTCTTCTTCGGACGGCCGCGCGACCTGATGGCCGAGGAGAAGAACTGAGTGGGTTTCAGTAGATATTGTTGGCGAAATAGCGGGCGCTAATGCGGGCATAGGTGCCGTCGGCCACCAGTTCCTCAAGCGCCCTATTGAACCTGTCGCGCAGCGCCGCGTCGTCGGCGCGCAGCGCAATGCCCGCACCTTCGCCAAACCATGCCGGATCCCCATAGCCCGAGCCGGCGAGACGGCAGCAGGTGCCTTCGTCCGCCGCCGTCCAGCGCAGCAGGGCGTTCCGGTCCGCGAAAAGAAGGTCGGCTTCGCCGCCGGCGAGCGCGGCCTGCGCCTCGG
>JAHBYM010000280.1 GCA_019635975.1 Parvibaculum sp.
AGATTCATCCCGCTAGCGCTTCGCGCTTCTTCTCCTCAAGTGACTTGATCGTGTTTTCGACATTGCGTAAGCCGAGCAAAACCATGACAAGCGCAAAAAACATTGCCGCCACGGCGGCGCCTACGATCAGGCGATAAAGAACGACAAGACCCGAATAGGCAAAGTTCTCTGGATTGTTTTCGATGGATGTGAAGGTCACCTGGAAGACTTCCAGTGTGTCGGCAAGGCCGCCGCGCAGTGCCTGATCGACGACAAACAGACCCAGCTCGCTAAAGCCGGTTTGTGCTGGCGCATATGGCATGCCGTCGATCAGCAGCGCCGCCGGTCCGGGCAGGAACCAGTCCTGCCAAACGGCGATCATTGCCAGCAATCCGCCAGGCAAAACCGCGCCCGCCGTCAGAATTCCTGCCACAAGACTGGTGACATAAAAGACCCGCAAACGCTTGAACCGGATTATATCGTCGATACGCTTTTGAATCGACTCTACCTTCTTGGGCTTGGCGCCCCGCCATTGTTTCAGGAAATCGGCGGCGCGTAACTTCCTTGCGATATGCGTCATATAGAAAACAAGCCCTGCAAGCGCGATCATTGCCAAGGCAAGACCGGCCCAACTGTAAATCCAGAGCGCCGACTCCGACGTCAGATGCAAAGCGACGTCGCGCCAAAAGCTTGTTGCAGATATAGATTGATCCTTCATAAGAGCATGATCTCAAAATCTGCAAAAGAACGCCAGAGAAAAACAGTGTACAGAACATTTTCTGGAATTGACGATGTGGTTGTATTGCCACGGCAACACATCACTTCTCCTCCAACAGCTCCGTCACCATCCGCGATGTCAGGGCGAGTTCGGCTTCCTCGTCGCATTCGGTCTCGGGTGCCAGCAGAAGCCGGGCGGCGACGAAGCCGAGATTCAGAGAGATGATTGCGCGCGCCGCTGCCTCGGGCGGCAGGTCGGCGCGCAGCGCACCGCGCGCCTGAAAGCCGGCGACCGCCGCGACCGCGCTGGTCCAGACCCGGTCGCGCCAGTTGTCGACGAACCAGCGGCGCACTGCATCGTCGGTCAGGATCGTCACCAGCAGCATCTTGATTTCGGGCACGGTGGCACGTGACTGTTCGAACCGGGTGCGCAGCAGGCCGTCCTGCCATTCGGCAAAGGAGGGCGCGCCTTGTGCGAACAGCGCCGCGGTCTCGCCGAAACCCGCCTCGATTGTGGCGTTCATCAGCGCCGGCAGCATGGCGCGGCCGAAAAGTTCGGCTTTGCTCGGAAAATACTTGAAAAGTGTGCGTTCGGTCGTCCGGGCGGCGCGGGCGATGTCTGCCGTTCGTGCCGCGTGAAAGCCCTTGGCACCGAAAATGCGCGCCGCGGCGGCGAGGATCGCGGCCTCGCGCGCGCCAGCTTCGGGGGCGCGCCGCCGCGCCGCCGACTTGACGGTCTTGAGATCGATATGCTTGCCGGCCATGCGGATTCCCCTATGGTATAGTAACTACTATACAAACCTGACGGCCCGGTGTATAGGGAGTATAGTATCCACTATACATCGGAGGCCCCGTGGCCCGCCTGACAAAAAAGCTCTTTCCGCCCCATGATTTCGGCTGGAGGCTGCGCACCGCCGAAAGCGCCGATGTCGTCGAGACGAAGCTCGGCGACGGTCGGCGCGAAATCCGCCTCGACCATGCGCCGCTTCCGGGCGTCACCACGGAAATGCTTGATTGGTGGTTCCAGAACTTCGACGGCGTGGCGCGTTTTCAGGGCGCGCGGCTTCCCGCCTACCATCTCTGGCATCCGCGCGACCACCTCTCGGTCCGTCCGTCGCGCAACCGCGAAGGCCGCATCGCGCCGGGTTCGCGCCTTCATATCCGCGAGGTCTTCAACCGCGACCCGCGTTTCGAAACTGATGTCCGCGTCGTCATTCATCGCTGGGACCGGCGCGGGATCGGTCTTCACAGACATATTCTCGGTCACCGCGTGTTCGAGCTGGACCATGTCTTCACCGACGATGCGGCGGGTCTTCTCTATCGCAGTTGCCTACGCGTCGGCGCCGCCGCCGGGCCGCTGGCCGCACCGATCAACCGCTATTTGGTGCCACGTCTTTTCGGTGACGCCGCGGCTGCGGCCTGGATACGCCACAATGTCGAGGAGGTGGGTTGCTTCGCCGATTTCCTGCCCGTGCTCTTTGCCGGCAAGGCCATCGCGCGCCGCTAGGGTTGCGTGCCGTGCTTTGCTAGTCTCCCCGCCAACGAAATCAAAACGGGGAGACGCAATTCATGGAACCGATCCGGAAACTCAGCCGCTCGATCAAGGGGAAGGTCGCGCTC
>JAHBYM010000281.1 GCA_019635975.1 Parvibaculum sp.
ATCATCATCGGCCCAACCATCGACTATCTCGATCGCGCCTATCTCGACGCACGCCGTGAAGGCTGGTCGCGCGAGCCTGTGGTCGAGATGCTGCTCCCCTCGACGCTCGACGGCAGCCTCGCACCGCCGGGCCAGCACGTTGCGAGCCTGTTCGTGCAGCACGTCGCGCCGCAACTGCCGCTGCCGCGCACCTGGGCCAACGCACACGAGAAGGAAGCGTTCGCCGATCTCGTGATCGAAACGGTGACGAGGCACGCCCCGAACTTCCGTGCATCAGTGATCGCGCGACAGATACTCTCGCCACTCGACCTCGAGCAGCGCTTCGGTCTCACCGACGGCGACATCTTCCACGGCCAGCTTTCGCTCGATCAGCTCTTCGCCACGCGCCCGGTGCTCGGGTACGCAAGCTACCGCCTGCCGGTTCCCGGCTTGTATCTCTGTGGTTCCGGCGCACATCCTGGCGGCGGCGTCACCGGTGCACCCGGCCACAACGCCGCCCGCGAGATCATCCGCGATCTCAAGTCGAAGTGGCGGTGGAAGTAGGCGCCGCTGCCCCTCACATATGGATCGGGCGCTTGTCGACGGCGAGTGCGGCTTCCTTGACTGCCTCGCTCTGCGTCGGATGCGCGTGGCAGGTCCGCGCGAGATCCTCGGCCGAGCCACCGAATTCCATGATCACCGTGGCCTCGGCGATCATCTCGCCTGCGTTGGCGCCGATGATGTGGACGCCGAGAACGCGGTCGGTCGCGGCATCGGCGAGTACCTTCACGAATCCCTCGGTGGTCCGGTTGCCCTTGGCGCGCGCGTTGGCGGTAAAGGGAAACTTGCCGACCTTGTAGGCGATGCCCGCCTCTTTCAGCTGTTCCTCGGTCTTGCCGACGCTCGCCACCTCGGGGGTGGTGTAGATCACGCCCGGGATGACGTCGTAGTTCACATGGCCGGCCTGACCGGCGAGGATTTCCGCGACCGCGACGCCTTCGTCCTCGGCCTTGTGCGCCAGCATCGGCCCCTTGATCACGTCGCCGATCGCCCAGATGCCCGGAACGTTGGTGGCGAAGTAGTGATCGACATTGACGCGGCCGCGCTCGTCGAGCGCCACGCCCGCTTCCTTGAGGCCGAGCCCGTCGGTGTACGGCACGCGGCCAACAGAGACGAGCACAACGTCGGCGTCGAGCGTTTCACCCGCGCCGTCGCCCTTCGCCGGCTCAACCTTAACCTTCAACGTCTTGCCGCTGCCGTCGACCGCCGTGACCTTGGCGCTCAGTTTGAACTTGAGGCCCTGCTTCTCGAGGATGCGCTGGCTCTGCCGGCACACTTCGCTGTCCATGCCCGGCATGATGCGGTCGGCGAATTCGACGAACGTCACGTCCGCGCCGAGACGCCGCCACACCGAGCCGAGTTCGAGGCCGATCACGCCGGCGCCGACCACGACCAGCTTGCCCGGCACCTTGTCTAGCGCCAGCGCGCCGGTCGATGAGACGACGCGCTTCTCGTCGATGTCGATGCCCTTGAGCTTCGCCACGTCGGAACCGGTGGCGATGACGATCGCCTTCGCCTCCAGCGTCTGCGTCTTGCCGTCGTTACCCTTGACCTCGACCTTGCCGGCGGCGGCGATGCGCGCCGCGCCGTAGACGACGTCGATCTTGTTCTTCTTCATCAGGAAGTCGACGCCCTTGACGTTGCCGTCGACGCCTTCGTCCTTGAACTTCTGCATCGCCGCGAGATCGAGCTTCGGTGCGGAGACGCCGATGCCCATCTTGGCGAAGCTGTGGCCGGCCTCCTCGAACAGTTCGGAAGCATGCAGCAGCGCCTTCGACGGGATGCAGCCGACATTGAGGCAGGTGCCGCCGAGCGTCGCGCGCTTCTCGACGATCGCGGTTTTCAGACCGAGCTGCGCCGCGCGCACCGCGCACACATAACCGCCGGGGCCAGCGCCGATGACGATGAGATCGTAAGCCATGAGGGAAACAACTCCGAACTATCCATTGTCATGCCCGGCCTTGTCCCGGGCATCCCGATCAGGATGGCATCGTGCTCACCTAAGCGGGATAACCGGGACAAGCCCGGCCATGACGGAAAATAGAAATTACAGATCCAGCACGATGCGCGCCGGGTCTTCCAGATTTTCCTTTACCCGCACGAGGAACGTGACAGCGCCCTGCCCGTCGACCACGCGGTGGTCGTAGGTCAGCGCGAGATACATCATCGGGCGGATCTCGATCTTGCCGCCGATCACCACCGGCCGCTCCTGAATCTTGTGCATGCCGAGGATGCCGGACTGCGGCGCATTGAGGATCGGCATCGACATCAG
>JAHBYM010000282.1 GCA_019635975.1 Parvibaculum sp.
GCTGATCGAGCAGGGCAGGGAAGCCGACACCAAGGTCAATTAAACGTCAGCCGCGATAATTCGCCTTCAAAGTCTCCAGCAACTTCCGGGACGCGGCGCTCAGATAGCCATTCCTGCGCGTAATCGCGGTCACCGGATTGACGGTCTTGAGGTCGCCCACCCGAATAAGGGCGAGCGATCCCGTCGCGCGCTCCTCGGCGATGCTGCTTTCGGGCACCAGCGCGATACCGAAACCTGCTTCTGCCAACCGCTTTTGCGCTGTCAGGCTGTCGATGGCGGTCCAGTCGATCGCCGCGACGCCACGCATCCGAAACTCGGCAAAAATCGTCTGTGCCGAGGGCTCGCCGAAGCCGCGCGTCTGCGGAAAAGCAAGCCAGCGTTCACCGCGCAAGTCTGCGAGCAGCCGTATGCGCTTTCCGGCAAGCGGATGCGACGGCGTGCAGGCGACGACCAGCGGCTCCGGCGCGAGCGGCAGGCAGTCAAGATCGGATGAGGGATCGTCGAAATAGCGAAGTCCGATCGCCGCCGCGCCGCTGCGTACCAGCTCGCTGACCTCGGCGCTGCTCGCGGTCCTGAGCGTCAGCTCGACACCGGGTGCCTTTGCCGCGAACCGCTTCAGCACGCGCGTCAGGCTGGTGCTGGCAAGCGTACCGACGGCGGCCAGCGCGATCGGCCCGCCGTCGCCGGAGCGTAGCGTCGCCACGGCGTCGCGCGCATCCTTCAGCGTCGCCAACACGCGCTCGGCATGCGGCAGCAATGCGCGCCCCGCCTGGCTGAGTACGACGCCGCCGGTCACCCGCTCGAACAACGGCACTCCCAGTTCCTCTTCCAGCAGCGCGATACGGCGGCTGATCGCCGGTTGCGAGCGATGCAGCGCTTGCGCCGCCGGCGAAAAGCCGCCCGTCCGGTGAATGGTCACGAAGGTCTGCAGCGCATCCGAGTCCATCGGGCCATCTCCATGCAAAAAACAGATGTAATTGATTAAAACTATAAATTGGACGGATGGGTGTGCAAACCCCAATTTCCACCCACCCGGACCGGAGGAAGATCGGCATGGCGGCGAGCGGCGGCGAGACGAAGGCAAAGACCTTTCTGGCAATGCATCGGCAGGGCCCCGGCTTCATCATGCCCAATGCATGGGACGCCGGGAGCGCGCTCATTCTGGCCGCAGCGGGCTTCAAGGCGATCGGCACCACCAGCGCAGGCATCGCATTTTCGCTCGGCAAGCAGGACTATCAGGTGTCGGACGCGGCAGTTGGCGTCACGCGCGATGAAATGTTTTCCCGCATGCGTGAAATAGCCGCCGCGGTGCCGCTGCCGGTCAATGGCGACCTCGAAGCGGGCTTCGGCGACAGTCCGGAAGCAGTCGCCGAAACCATCACGATGGCGATAGAGGCAGGGCTCGCGGGCGGCAATATCGAGGACAAGAGGCCGCTGGAACCGGTCCTCTACGACGAAACGCTGGCGGTCGAGCGCATCGCCGCCGCCCGCACCGCGATTGCAAAACGCAACAGCGCCTTCGTGCTGACGGCGCGCACCGACATCTTTCAGCGCGGCACGCCCGACGCGCTCGTTCTTGCGGTCACGCGCGCCAATCGCTTCATCGAGGCGGGTGCCGATTGCGTTTTCTTGCCGGGTGTCGCCGACATCTCGACGATGAAAATTCTGGTTCGCGAAATCGCCGGTCCCATCAACATTGTTGCCGGCCTCACAAGCAACGAAGGCAACGCCTTCGACATGATCGAAGCCGGCATCCGCCGCATCAGCCTCGGTGGCTCCATCGCCCGCTCGGCACTCGGCTTCGTTCGTCAATGCGCCCGCGAACTGCACGAACACGGCACCTTCGGTTTCGCCGCCGGGCAAATGCCGCAGCCCGAACTCAACGCGCTCTTCGCCGCCGCGCGCACCCGCTGAAGTCCTTCACCCTCGAACGAAAGAGTCGTCCCATGACCAGATCGACCAGCGTCGCCCACGTGGCACGCACACCCGAGCCGCCTTACTACTCTGTCACGACCACCGCCGAACTCGACCCCGGCTTCGATGAAGCGGCGTACTTCAAACTCGCCACCGAGCTTTACGGCAGGGCGGGCGAGATCGGCGGTTTTCTCGGACTCGAAGCCTTCTTCCAGGACGGTGCCTCGGTCGCGATCACCTACTGGGAGAGCCTCGAGGCGATCCAGCGCTGGCGCGACGATCCTCGCCACATGACCGCCAAGCACAAGGCAAAGACCCTCTGGTTCGGCCCCACCATCACCCGCATCGCCCGCGTCGAGCGTGATTACGGCTTCAATCTGGAGTAGGGAAGCCA
>JAHBYM010000283.1 GCA_019635975.1 Parvibaculum sp.
TCAAATAATCCCAGTTTCGGATTATCCCATTTTAGGATATTTTGATGCGGTGCGAACTTGACTGATGGGACGAGATCGCCCTTCGCCACATCCGAAAAACAAGGTGATCGAGTCTCAGCCCGATCTGTCCGGACGCAGGAGATCGAGATGACTGACACCCAACGCGGTCGCGAGTTCATAAAGCGTCACGACGGTTGGATTGCGGCGGCCTTGTTCGAGCCCGCTGATGTATTGCTGGCTGAAACCGGAAATCTCGGCGAACTGCTCCTGGGTCAGACCCTTTTTGAGCCTGATTCGCCTGACATTGCCGCCGACCGTCTTGCGCATATCCATGCGCCAAGGTCAGCGGATTACATACTTTAAGTTTATCAACTATAATATGTTATCTGGTAACAACGGAACAATGAGCGGAGCGGGACATGTCCAAACCGGAACTCAATCCCGAGATCGCCGACGATGTCCCCTGGTCGGAGACCATCACCGACTATGACGAGCGTCATCTGATCGTCTATCTGCGATTGCTCGACGCGGTCGCGGCTGGAGCGTCGGATGAGGCGATGTCGAGGAACGTTCTGGGCATCGACCCCACGCGTGAGGCCGAAAGGGCACGCAACGCGTTGGCAAGCCATTTACGCCGCGCCAGATGGATGTCGGAAAAAGGCTACCGTCATCTCCTCAATGCCGGCGCGCACTGAGTTCCTTCACCGCAGCAATTTCAGATAGCCGCCATTCATGAGGTCACGGCCACGCCTGATGGCGCGGCGCACTTGGTCGCAGAGATGGTTCCGCGGATCGCGCCAGTCCGCCTCGACACGCTCCGCACCGAACAGCGCAATCGCGACCTCGCGCTGGGATGCTCCAGCGAGATAGCCGTCCAGCGCCTGCAGAACTCGGGAGAGGCGTCGAGCGCCAAGGTCCGGCGGATAAAATTTCGTTCGTAGCGTCTCGGTGCACACAAGGTCGTTCAGCCGCCTGAAGCCGCGCCATCTTGTCTCCGAATAGGGCGTCATGGGCAAGACGTTCGCAAGCACCTGCACCGGGCGCGTAAGGCATTCGCCAGTGACAGACAGTTGCAGGAACCGCCCCTGGTCGGCGCACAGGAGATGTTGAATGTCTTCTCCGGGGATGAGGACATTGCGGCATCGCAGGCGGCTTAAATTCAGAAACCGGCCTGACACGGGGCCTACCTCCCGGCTCGCAATGACCGGAAGAACGCTCGGGCAGAACTCAGGCATCCAGAAAATATTCGCCTCGCGCGCGTCGCGGTCGGGCGTTTCGAAAAGGAGCAAGCCCCATTCCAGCGCCTCGGACATTTGGTCGCCGGCGGACCAGGTCTCATCGGGCGGGCTGCCATCCGGCGGCCACGTCACGCCAAGATTTGCAGCCGCGCTCCTGTAGGCGCGATTGCGGCGCAAAAATTCCCACGCAAGCCCATGCGCCGACAAGGCCTGAAGCCACTCATATTGCTCTGTGTTTTGCCATTTCATGGGACCGGTTCGAAAAGGAGATAAGTCGCCGGAGCCTTCTATTCCGGTTCGGATATGGTCAATGGACCGCTCATCTGGTGAGGACGATCCATATCTGCGCGAGTGACGTGAGGTTCGGGTCTTTGACCGTCGCGAAGGCATTGCGCGCCGGGGTCCGGGACGGGGACACCGTTCCAGAACACCGTGCCGTCGAAGTCGAGTTCGAGATCGACGACCTGCGGCTCCGTCTCGGGCGGCGGGGCTGACAGGTTCTGCGGCATGTCGAGCTTCACCGCATGGGTCTGGATCGGGATGGTGATGATCAGCATGATCAGCAGCACCAGCATGACGTCGATCAGGGGCGTCGTGTTGACCTCCATCATCACGTCGTCTTCCTTGCCGTCGCCGACATTCATGGCCATGGGTTCACTCCTGCTGCGCCGCGCCGGAGACGGGCTCGGTGATGAAGGCGACCTTCTGGATGCCGTCGCGCTGACAGGTGACAGTCACCCGGCCGATGAACTCGAAGCCCGCATTCCGGTCGCCCCGGACATGGACTTCCGGTTGCGGCTCCAGCACCGCCACTTCCTTGATCCGGTCCAAAAGTTCGCGATTGTCCGCCATCTTCTCTTTGTTCCAGAAGACGGCGCCTTCGCCGTCGACCGCCGCACGATGTTCTCCGGCCGCGCCTGGGGGACGACAAGCACCTCACCATGATCGAAACCCAGTTCGGCAATGTCGATCAACAGCTCAAGCGCTATTCGCGGGCGGCTTGAGCCTGAAGGGTTGGTGGACTGACATAAAAAAGGGACGCATCCCGGATGGT
>JAHBYM010000284.1 GCA_019635975.1 Parvibaculum sp.
GTGCGCCTCGAAGGCACCAATGTCGATCTCGGCAAGAAGATCATGGCCGATAGCGGCCTGCCGATCATTTCCGCGGACAACCTCGCCGATGCGGCCGAGAAGATCGTCAAAGCCGTGAAGGAGGCCGCATAATGTCCGTTCTCGTCGACAAGAACACCAAGGTCATCTGCCAGGGCTTCACGGGCAATCAGGGTACGTTCCATTCGGAACAGGCGATCGCCTATGGCACGAAGATGGTCGGCGGCGTCAGCCCCGGCAAGGGCGGCACGAAACATCTCGATCTTCCGGTCTTCGACACGGTGGCGCAGGCGGTCGAGAAGACGGGCGCGACCGCGTCCGCCATTTATGTGCCGCCGCCCTTCGCGGCCGATGCGATCCTCGAAGCGATCGACGCCGGCATTGAACTCGCGGTCTGCATCACCGAGGGCATTCCGGTTCTCGACATGGTGAAGGTGAAGCGCGCGCTCACGGGCTCGAAGACGCGGCTCGTCGGACCGAACTGCCCCGGCGTCATCACGCCCGGCGAATGCAAGATCGGCATCATGCCCGGCCACATTCACAAGCCGGGCTCGGTCGGCATCGTCTCGCGCTCGGGTACGCTCACCTATGAAGCGGTGGCGCAGACGACGGCGGCGGGTCTCGGCCAGACCACTTGCATCGGCATCGGCGGCGACCCCGTCAACGGCACCAATTTCATCGACTGTCTCGACATGTTCCTCGGCGATCCGGCCACGACGTCGATCATCATGATCGGCGAAATCGGCGGTTCGGCCGAAGAGGACGCGGCCGAGTTCCTGAAAGCCTCGAAGGTCAAGAAGCCGGTCGTCGGCTTCATCGCCGGCGTCACGGCCCCTCCGGGCCGCCGGATGGGCCATGCCGGCGCGATCATTTCCGGCGGCAAGGGCGGCGCGGAAGACAAGATGGAGGCCATGCGCTCGGCCGGCATCACGGTCGCCAAGTCGCCTTCGGCGCTCGGCACCACGCTGGTCGAGGTGCTGAAGGGCTGATTTTCGGCTGTTTTCGGCGATTTTCGCGGGGTTTTCGGGTTTTCCGGGAGCCCCGCGGCGCATTTGAACCCTTTGTTGATGCCGGGCCTGCTAAATTGTCATCTGTTAACTATATTCTGGTTCTCTAGGTTTGGCTTGTACGCTTTTCTGGTTCGGTTCCAGAATGTGCCTACAAGGCAAATCGCGTTGACGGCGGATTGCCTCTCTGGCAAATTTTAATCATGAAACTCTCCGAATGGCTTGAAACCAACAATCTGACGGCAAGCGCCTTTGCCGATCAGTTGGGCGTTTCGGTGTCCACGGTCACGCGCTGCATGAACGGCCAGCGGCGGCCCGAATGGCCGACGCTTGACGCCATTCTCAAGGCGACGGGCGGCGCGGTGACGCCCAATGATTTTCTCTCCGGCGAAACGGCTCTTCAGGCGCCCGCGGCTTCCGCGGCGGCGCCTTCGTCACATGGATCGGTTCCGATGAGCAGCAACGGCGCGAACGACCGCTTCGAGCGGACATCCTTTCTCTACGGCGCCAACGCCGCCTTTGTCGAAGGGCTCTACGCCAAGTACCAGCGCGATCCGCAATCGGTCGATGCCGAGTGGCGCGACTTCTTCGACGGTCTGGGCGATGCGCCGGAAGATGTGTTGAAAGAGGCGAAGGGCGCCTCGTGGCGGCGCGACGACTGGCCGCCCGCCGCCAATGGCGAACTTGTCAGCGCGCTGGACGGCAATTGGGGCGCACAGGAATTCGTCGCCGGCAGCATGAAGCAGAAGATCGCCGAACGCGCCCCCACCGCCAACCAGGACGAAATCCGCGCCGCGACGCTCGATTCTGTCCGCGCCCTGATGATGATCCGCGCCTATCGCATTCGCGGACATCTCGATGCCGACATCGATCCGCTCAATCTGCGTCCGAAGTCGCAACATCCCGAGCTTCAGCCCGAAAGCTACGGCTTCGGCCCGGACGATCTCGACCGACCGATCTTCATCGACAATGTGCTCGGGCTCGAAACGGCGACCGTACGCGAGATGCTCGACATTCTGCGCCGCACCTATTGCGGAACGCTCGCGGTCGAGTTCATGCATATCGGCGATCCCGAAGAGAAGGCGTGGATTCAGGAGCGCATCGAAGGGCCGGACAAGGAGATTGCCTTCACCGACATGGGCCGCTCGGCGATCCTCGACAAGATGATCCAGGCCGAAGGTTTCGAGAAATATTGCGGCGTCAAATATGTCGGCACCAAGCGTTTCGGGCTCGACGGCGCGGAGG
>JAHBYM010000285.1 GCA_019635975.1 Parvibaculum sp.
CCGGGGAGAGGGAGGGAGCCGTCGTCAGACGGCGGAAGGGTGAGGGGCCTCTACAAAAATATCCGGTAAGGCACGGCAACCCCGTCCGGCTCCTTCACCTGGAATTCGGCGCCGCGTTCGGCTTCCGCAATCAGCGCTTCGTAGAGCCGCAGCGCATTGCGGATCACCTCGGCGTAAGACGCGGCTTCGGTCTTGTCCTTCAACTGCTGCAGCCGCTCCATCGCCTGTGGCGGCATTTCGAGCTGCACCCGCGTCGTCTCGCGTTCCGCCTCGCCATGCCGCCCGTAACGTCCATGCCGCCTTCCGCGCCGCGGCTTGCAATCCTCGTCCGCCATGTGCTTGTCACCTGTCGCGCTCATGCTTCGTATTCCCTGCGATAGCGCCGCCGGCCCGGATACCGGCCACGCGAAAGCAGCAGCAGCGCCGCCAGCACGCCGAGCGTCGCCAGCGGATAGCTGATCGCCACCGACAGGGCCGCCACCACGGCAACGAGCGCCGCCAGTCCCCACAGCATGAACATGCCGCCGCGCCCGCGCCATTCGCCGCGCTCCTCGCGCCAGCGCGCATGGCCATATTGGCAGCCGCGCTCGAACTCGCGCCTCAGCCGTTCGGCCATCGGAAATTCCTCGCCGACGCCGACCCGGTAGCGTGTCATCGCACTCTCCTCTTGCTGACGATCGTCCATGATCTCTCTCCCTGCGGCTGTCTCGCAGCAAGATATAATCAAAATATCATCAACAATCAACCGGAAAATATATGGCCTATTCGGCGCGTTCCAGCACCGCGCAGGCGACCCGTGCGCCCGCGCCGCCGATCGGCTGGCTCAAATGATCGTCGGCGCTTTCATGGATCACGATGGCGCTGCCATCGGCGTCGAACAGCGCGGCGCGATCGCCCGCGCCGTCGAAGCTGATCAGGCTCGAGAACATCTCGGCCTTTCCGGAGCCGTCCGCCGCCACATAAAGATTCGGCAGGTCGCCGAAGTCGGGGCCATCCGGGTTGAGAAGCCCGTGCGGCGCCTTGTCGGCCTCATGCGCATGATTGATATGTCCGCCGGACGCCATGAACTTTTCGTCCGAGCAGTCGCCCACGGCGTGGAAGTGAACGCCGTGCCAGCCGGGCGCCAGCCCCTCCACCTCGATCCGCAGCAACACGCCTGTCGGTCCCTCGTGCAGCTTGGCCTCCCCGGCCGCCGCACCGTCATTGCCGTGGAACACGGCCCGGGTCTCCGGCGCGCCCCATGCGGCGCTCGCGGGAAGCATCAGGGCAAGAAGCGCGGCGGCGAGCGGACGAGCGGACATGGAAACCTCCGGAAATGTCGAAACAACGGTGCCCAAAAGATAGATCGCCCCGCCGGACCTGCCCACCGCCGCCTTCACAAAACCGTGACCCTGAAATCGGCGCTGGATACCGACTGACCGAAATGGTAAAAACGGTCAGTCACGCCCGGAAACCGCTGGAGGAACCCCCATGTCCATCACGCTGCGCGTCAACGGCAAGGCTCACGCACTCGACATTGAGCCCGAAATGCCGCTTCTCTGGGCCCTTCGCGACGAATTGGGCATGACCGGCACCAAGTTCGGCTGCGGCGTCGCGGCCTGCGGCGCCTGCACGGTCCATGTCGACGGGGTTGCGATGCGAAGCTGCGTCACCCCGGTCGAGGCGGTCGACGGCGCGGAAATCACCACCATCGAGGGCCTTGCCGCCGTTTCCGGTGCGGCGGAGGGCATGTTGAGCGCGCTTCAGCAGGCCTGGATCGAGGCGCAGGTGCCGCAATGCGGCTACTGCCAGTCCGGCATGCTGATGGCGGTCTCGGCGCTGATCGCCGAAAACCCTCAGCCCACGGATGAAGATATCGACGCGGCGATCACCAATGTCTGCCGCTGCGGCACCTATCCGCGCGTCCGCGCCGCCATCCGTTCCGTCACCGCCGCCTGAGGGAGAACAGCATCATGGCCATCGAACTCAAAAAGCCCACACGCCGTCAATTGCTGGTCGCGGGCGGTCTCGCCGGCGGCGGTCTCCTGCTCGGCGTCGCCGTTTCCGGTCCCTCGCGCCGCGGTCTTGCCGACAAACTGGCGGCGGAAGGCGGCGAACGTTTCGTCACCACCTGGCTGAAAATCTCGCCCGACAACATCGTCACGGTCTATGTGCCGCATTCCGACATGGGCCAGGGCCCGATCACCGCGCTTGCGATGATGGCGGCCGAAGAACTCGAAGCCGACTGGTCGCTGGT
>JAHBYM010000286.1 GCA_019635975.1 Parvibaculum sp.
CCGTCAAAGTCCCAGAACGGCCTTTGCGATGACATTGCGCTGGATTTCGTTCGAGCCGCCATAAATCGAAGCGGCGCGACCGAAATTATAGGCACTTGTCACGCTCACCGCATAGGCGGGCCCGACGGGCGCTTCATTGGCGATTCCCATCAAATGTTCCCTCTGGAACGGCATGGCGTAGAAGGCGGCTGCTTCGACGGCAAGCTCCGACAACGCCTGCTGAACTTCGGTCCCGACAATCTTCAAGGTCGAAGAAGAGGGGCCCGCAGGGCGGCCCGCCACCTCCTCCGCGACGATCCTCAGATTGGTATATTCGAGACCTGTAAGCTTTACCTCGATTTCGGAGAGCCTCGTCATGAATGCCGGTTCGTCCGCCAGCGCCGCGCCATCGCCGAGCCTTTCCTGTTTCACGATTTTTCTGAGGTGCGCGATCTTGCGCTTGGACTCAGGAACACCTGCAATGCCGGTGCGCTCATTGACGAGCAGGAACTTCGCGTAGGTCCAGCCCTTGTTTTCATCGCCGATGCGGTTCGTCACCGGCACCTTGACGTCAGTGAAAAAAACTTCGTTCAAGTGATGAAGGCCATCGATGGAAATGATGGGCTTCACCTCGATGCCGGGCGTCTTCATGTCGATCAGAAGGAACGAGATACCTTCCTGCGGTTTGGCGGTCTCATCCGTTCGCACGAGACAGAATATCCAATCGGCTTCATGAGCATAGGACGTCCAGATTTTCTGGCCGTTGACGATGTAATGGTCGCCTTGGCGCACGGCCCTGGTCTTCAGCGAGGCGAGGTCCGATCCGGCACCCGGCTCCGAATAGCCCTGACACCACCAGATATCGCCGGTAAGAATGCCCGCCAGATGCTGCTTTTTCTGCGCTTCGTTGCCGAAGGTGTAGATCACCGGGCCTACCATCGACAGACCGAAAGGCGACAGACGCGGCGCGTTGGCGGCGGCCATCTCCTCGTTGAAAATATGCTTCTGCATCGGCGTCCATCCGGTGCCGCCATACTGCCTCGGCCAATTGACCGCTACCCAGCCTTTCTCGTGGAGGTCCTTCTGCCAGCGCCTGAGCGCACCGCGCTCGCCAGACGCGCCCACTGTCTCTCTCTCCGCGAGCTCCCTTGGCAGTTTTTCCGAAATGAACCGGCGGACTTCCGCGCGGAAGGCTTCGTCCTCTTTCGTAAGCTCGATATCCATCTGCTGACCTTTCGCGGCAACGATCCGGGTATTTATGCTTTCATTATAATGATTTTATCGGACAGGCAAAAGACCGAAATGTCCGCCGCTTTCAAAGATTAAGGATCGCCTTGGCGACGACGACGTGTTGAATCCCGTTCGATCCCCCATAGATGCTCGCGGCGCGACGATAGCCGTAATCCGCCCACACGTTCCACGTATGGGCAGGGCCCATACCCCGTGCGTGACACCGCCGGGGCAGCGCTCCTTGCACGAACGGTTCGATAAAATCGCCGACAGCTTCGACAGCAAGTTCGCCCAAAGCCTGCTGAACCTCGTTGCCGACGATCTTCAGCAGGGACGATTGCGGTCCACCCGCCTTTCCCGCTGCCGTAAGTCGCAGCAACACTCATTGACAGCCGTATCTATGCTTCCCGATATCCAGGTCGGGGTCTAGGCCGCCCAGCCCTGCAAGCGCGCAGCTTCAAGACGAACCAGCTCCGGCCCGCCCAGCAGCTGCCGGTCGAAACCAATACGCTTGAACCAGTAATGCAGGCCAAGCAGATCGGTGAAGCCCATGCCGCCATGAACCTCGGTCGCGGTGCGCGCGACGAAGCGGCCCACTTCCGACAGGTGGCTCTTGGCATGACAAGCCATGAGGCGCGCGTCGCCCGGCACCTCGTCCAGCGCATGGGCCGCATACCACACCAGCGAACGCGATGGTTCGAGAGCGGCCGCCATCTCGGCGCAAAGGTGCTTTACGGCCTGAAACGACCCGATCACACGGCCGAACTGCTTGCGCTCTCCCGCATAAGCGACCGCCTTCTCGATCATCATCTGACCCGCACCGAGAGTGTCGGCCGCAAGCATGACCCTGCCGGCATCTATCACCCGCGCAACCGCGTCGGCGCTGGATCGGGGCAAGGGCTCCGCCGCGACCCGATCGAAGACAAGTTCGCCAACCGACCTGGTCTTGTCGATGGTATTGAGCGCCCGCCGCGACAAACCCTTCGCGTCGGGCAAAACGAGATGAAGTCCATGGTCG
>JAHBYM010000287.1 GCA_019635975.1 Parvibaculum sp.
TTGTCGTCGCCTTCGCCCATGCCGGGCACGGCGACTTCGTTGAGGCCGGTCAGCCCCGTTTCCATCGAGCGCAGCGCCTTTTGCAAGCTCTCCTGGAAGGTGCGGCCGATCGCCATTGCCTCGCCGACCGATTTCATCGCCGTGCCGAGCAGCTTTTCGGCGCCGGCGAATTTCTCGAAGGCGAAGCGCGGGATTTTTGTCACCACATAATCGATGGTCGGCTCGAAGCTTGCCGGCGTCACCTTGGTGATGTCGTTCTGCAATTCGTCCAGCGTGTAGCCGACCGCAAGCCTTGCGGCGACTTTCGCAATCGGAAAGCCGGTCGCCTTCGAGGCGAGCGCCGAAGAACGCGAGACGCGCGGGTTCATTTCGATAACGACGAGGCGGCCGTCCTTCGGGTTGACCGCAAATTGCACATTGGAGCCGCCGGTCTCGACGCCGATCTCGCGCAGCACCGCGATGCTCGCGTTGCGCATGATCTGGTATTCCTTGTCGGTCAGCGTCAGCGCCGGGGCAATTGTGATCGAGTCGCCCGTATGCACGCCCATCGGGTCGATGTTCTCGATCGAACAGATGATGATGCAATTGTCCGCCTTGTCGCGGACGACCTCCATCTCGTATTCCTTCCAGCCGAGCACGCTTTCCTCGACCAGCACTTCGTTGACGGGGCTCGCGTCGAGGCCGCTTTCGATGATGTCGGCGAATTCCTGTTTGTTGTAGGCGATGCCGCCGCCGGTGCCGCCCATCGTAAAGGAGGGGCGGATGATCGCCGGCAGGCCGACGAAATCGAGCGCCGCCATCGCCTCGTCCATATTGTGGGCGACGCGCGAGCGCGGGCTCTCAAGGCCGATGCGGTCCATCGCGTCGCGGAAGAGCTGGCGGTCTTCGGCCATCTCGATCGCCTCGCGCTTGGCGCCGATCATCTCGACGCCGAATTTTTCGAGCACGCCCATATCGGCCAGCGCCAGCGCCGTGTTGAGCGCGGTCTGCCCGCCCATGGTCGGCAACAGCGCGTCGGGCCGTTCCTTCTCGATGATCTTGGCGACGACTTCCGGCGTGATCGGCTCGACGTAAGTGGCGTCGGCCAGTTCCGGGTCGGTCATGATCGTGGCCGGGTTCGAGTTGACCAGAATGATCCGGTAGCCCTCGTCCTTCAGCGCCTTGCAGGCCTGTGTGCCCGAATAATCGAATTCGCAAGCCTGACCGATAATGATCGGCCCGGCGCCGATGATCAGGATGCTGTTTATGTCGGTGCGTTTGGGCATTAAGCAGATCCAAAAATTGTCTTTAGCGCAGCAATTGCCATGCTGGCTGCAGTCGCAATTGCTGCGACATCAATGCAAGCGGTTCTGATGTAGCTCAAAGTCTGCATAAGGTTGTTTGCAGATTTTCCTGTCATCCATCCGCGATGTACTAGGAGCTCAAACGCTTCGATTTCTGCAAGTCTGGCTTCCATGTTGTCGACTGGGAGGTCGCGCTTGTTGTGATCCGAGGCGAATTCGTTTTTTATCAGAGAGAGGGCGTCAACTAGTTCTTTGTAGGCTTTTTGATTGTGCCGAATGTCCACCGCTCGATCGGCTGCTGGGACAGCGGACAAATACCTGTAGTTCGACCGAGCTTTATAGACTTCCTCTTCGCTGTCTGAACCAGACTTTCCGAGTTTGAGTAGTTCAAACAGCGAGTCTCCTATTTCGTCAGGCATATCCCAAGTTAGGCCGTGCAGGTTCTCAAAGACCCCAAATGCATTGTTCAAGGTGTAGGCAACTCCGGCAGCTGTCAGCTCAACAAAAGAATTCGGAGCTTCTGAAGCAGGACGTTTTGTGAAATTTTCTCTGACTGTTACTAGCCCCGCCTTTTTTAATATCTCTACTCTCTCAAGGGTGTCTTCGACAGATCCTGTACCGTTGGCCCAACCGAGTATTTCTTCCACGGAGAGTTCGGGCGAATCTGGCGCGACACTCGCCTGATGCAGAAGTATGCCGAGCAAAAAATAATATCCTCGATCAAGCTCCAGCTCAGGTTGATCTTCCACGTCACTTCTCCATCAGCTTGACGAAGCGGTCGAAGAGATAATGCGAGTCCTGCGGGCCGGGCGAGGCTTCCGGGTGGTACTGCACCGAGAAGACGGGTTTGCCTTTCAACCGGATGCCGCAATTCGAGCCGTCGAAGAGCGACACATGCGTCTCTTCGAGATCGGCCCCCAAACTCTCGCGCGAC
>JAHBYM010000288.1 GCA_019635975.1 Parvibaculum sp.
GCGAGGTCTTTCCGGATCGCGAGGCGCAAAACCTCACCGCCGCCGAAGTCATCGCCGGGTTCGCGCGCAAGCAGGGCTTCTCCGCTTCGGCTCTCGTCGCCGGCCCCGATGCCGAATCGATCCAGTGGGTGTCGCGCATCGCCGGTGTGCTCGGCGCGGAAGCGATCGCCGGTGAGAAAACGCGATTGGGGGATCGCGATGTGCGGATCGCCTTTCCCCCGGCAAAGATCGAAGGCCGCGCCGTTCTCGTCGCCGACGACATCGTGTCGAGCGGCGGCACGGTGACCGTCGCGGTCGAGAGCCTGAGGCGGGCCGGCGCCGCCGACATCGTCGTCGCCGTCACCCACGCGCTCTTCGACGCAGCGGTCGAAGCACGCATCCGTGCCGCCGGCGCGCGCGCCATCTGGTCGTCGACCTCCGTGCCGCACCCGACCAACGCGGTTTCGCTGGCGGGCCTTCTGGCCGAGGCGCTGCGAGACGAAATCGAAAACGAGAAACGGAAATAATGTCGATCACGCTCAGCGTTCACGGCGCCGCACACACCGTTACCGGATCCTGCTATTTGCTGCAGGCGGGAAAGACGCGCTTCCTGGTCGATTGCGGGATGTTTCAGGGCGCAAAGACGCTGAAGGCGCTCAACTATGCGGACTTTCCGTTCGAGCCGGGCGAAATCGATTTCGTGCTGCTGACCCACGCGCATATCGATCATTCGGGCCTGATTCCGAAGCTGGTGAAGCACGGCTTCGATGGGCCGATCTACGCGACGCACGGCACCATCGATCTTCTCTCCTGCATGCTGCCCGATTCCGGTCACATTCAGGAGTTCGAGGTCGAACAGCTCAACCGCCGCAACGCGCAGCGCGGCCGACCGGAAGTGACGCCGATCTACACTGTCGCCGATGCCGAAGCATCGCTCCGCGCCTTCAGCCCGGTCGCCTACGACACATGGATCGACCCGGTGGAAGGCGTGCGCGCACGCTTCTGGAATGCCGGCCACATTCTCGGCTCGGCTTCCATCGAGGTCGAAATCGATACCGGTCTGAAGTCGCCCCGCAAATTGCGGTTGCTGTTCTCCGGCGACATTGGCCCGGATGTAAAGAGCTTTCACCCCGCGCCGGACTCGCCGGAAAATCTCGATTATCTGATCTGCGAAGCGACATATGGATCGCGCGAGCGGGCGTCAATGACGGTTTCGAACCGCCGCGATCTCCTTGCGGCGGAGGTCAATGCGGCGTTGGACAAGAACGGTGTGCTGATTTTCCCGACCTTTGCCGTCGAGCGCACGCAGGAGTTACTCGCCGATCTTCTGGCCCTCGTCGAACAGAAGCGCGTCCGCGACGTGCCGATTTTTCTCGATTCGCCGCTTGCCATCCGCGCCACCGAGGTTTTTCTGGACCACGCCGACAATCTCGAAAACGGCGATGAGTTCCGCCGCGCCATGCGCGCACAGCGCGTGCGCACCACCGAAACGGTCGCCGAAAGCATGATGATCGAGCGGATCGACGGCAGCCACATCGTCGTCGCCGCAAGCGGCATGTGCGACGCCGGCCGTATCCGCCACCATTTGAAGAATCGTCTATGGCGCGAAAATACTACCGTCATCATGGTCGGCTATCAGGCGGAGGGTACGCTCGGGCGCATTCTTCAATCGGGTGCGACGGCCGTTCGTATTCAGGGCGAAGAAATCAAGGTGCGCGCCCGCATCCGCACCCTTGATGTCTATTCAGGTCACGCCGACGGACCGGCGCTCGCCCGCTGGGTTGCGGATCGCGGACCGGTGATGCGCGGCACGATCCTGGTGCATGGCGAGGAAGAAGGCCTGGCGGGTCTCCATGCGCGCCTCGCCGATCTCAGCCTCGATGGCGAGCGCATCTTCGCGCCCGATCTCGATGAGGTGTTCGACCTCCTCGCCGAAGCGCCCGAAGCGCGGCGCCGGCCCGCGCCCCGCCGCCTTCAGCCGGAGATCGTCGGCCGTCAGGACTGGCACAACGATCTGTCGAAGCTCTGGCTCGACATAAGCGAACAACTCGAAGGCGCGGCCGACGACCGCGCCCGCAAGGTTGTCATCCGTCGCCTTCGTCGCGCCCTTGAGGAAAAGCCGGACTGACTATCGCCAGCTTCGGCCCCCGTCGCGCCCGCCGCCTTCGTCGCGGCGTTCGGCACGCTGTTCGTAGTGACGCTCCGGCTGGCGCTGCGGAGGTTGTGCCTGCTGCGGC
>JAHBYM010000289.1 GCA_019635975.1 Parvibaculum sp.
GGTGTGATGACTGACGCGAACGAGCGGAAGAAGGCGTATATGCGTCAATGGCGCGCCGCCAACCGAGAAAGAGTGTTGGAGCAGAACCGCGCCTGGAAGAAGAACAACCGCGTAAAGCTCACTGCATACGCGCGCCAATACTACGAAAACAACAAAGAAAAATGCAGAGAGGATAGCAAGCATAGGGTGCGGAAGTATCGCGAGACGCCGCAGTTTAAGACGTATCTTGCTGAGTACCTGTCCCGTCCTGACGTGATCAAGGCGAACAATAAGAGGGCGAAAGAGTGGCGTAGGAACAACCGCGAAACTTACAACGCCTACAAACGTGAGCTGTACGCCCGCATGAAGGCGAGCAAAGCCAGGAACAAGCTCATTCCGATCGGCGAGGCCCTGAACGCTGCGCTCGGCCAGAACACGCTTTACGCCGTGGCTCTTGCCGCCGTCCCCCGGACGCTGCCGCACCACGTTCGCGAGGACGTCATATCCGATCTCGTGCTTGCCGTGCTCGAGGGCGAAATTGCCGAAGCGGACCTCGCCCGCGTCGCCAAGAGCTTCATCTCCAAACACTACCGCGACAGCGGTTTCCACACGACACGGTCCCTGGACGCGCCGATCCCCGGCATGGACGGACGGACCTACCTCGACACGATTTCCACGGAACACGCCGGTGCGTTCCTATGACGAGCATCAAGGGGAAGTGATGGACATCCAACACGAAATGTTCCGATGGGCTGTAGCCGTAGGAGCTGCAGGGCTCGCCGCCGGGGTTCTGCTTCTCGTCATCGCGGGTGTGCTGGAGCTTGTGAGAGAGATAAGGAGGCACCGCCCATGACCGCGACCGCAATGCCAGTTCCCCGGGCTCTGGAAATCGTCGGGATGATATGCCACCGCAGCTTTCACGCTTCGGGCCTGGCCGACGTGGTCGGAAACCTGAACGGCATATCTCTGGCCGAGATGATCGAGGCGAAGCGACTGGTTGAGGCGGAGAACAGAAAGCCATCAATCGGCGGAACGCGCACGATCCATGTCGTTCCCGACGATAGCCTGATCGCGGCGGCTTATGCGCTCGCAAACTATGAGCCGAGCCACGGCGCCGTGGTCTCCGAACCGGATGGCGATGGCTTGGTCAAGGCGCTTGCGATCGTTCGGCTCACCGCCGCGCCGCCACAGGAGAGCGACCATGGGTAATTGCTCACTGCCGCAGCCACTTCGGCGGGATCGGCCGATCGCCCCAAAATGTGAGCCAAGCCTCCTCGGCAGCAAGGGCGGCTTCGACAGCAGTCGGCTCTATGCCGCTCCCCGTTCCTTCCGAAAGAAAGACGATCGCCGCCCCTGCAGACCAATGCCACTGGCCGCGGCAGAAGCCGCCGCTCACCGGATAGATGCGCATGATCTGGTAGGAGGCATCCCTCACGAAATATCCCGGCGGCGGCAACGTCTCAGTGGCCACGACGACGTTGAAATCATCGGACTGGTCGGCCCATGTCCGTTTCCACCGCAGTTTGATCCTTGGAACTTTCAAGCTCACACCTCCGCCTCGCAAGGCGGGAAAGCGTCCGGCATCGCGCGCGCCCGTTCAGTGCGGCGGCACACAGTCAGCGCAAGGGAGCGCACCTGATGGCCGTCTATGTCGACGACGTCCGGCACCCCTTCGGCCGCATGGTGATGTGCCACATGTGGGCCGACACCGATGAAGAAATGCACGCCATGGCTGATGCAATCGGCGTCGCCCGGCGCTGGCATCAGCACCCGCCGAAGGCATCGTGGAGCCACTACGATATCAGCCTTGGCATGAAGGCGAAGGCCATTACACGCGGCGCGATCCTCACCGATCGTTATGGGCCGGTCGAACACGTCGCCAGGCTTCAACTGAAATCTTCCGATTCATGCGTGGTCAAACGCGGCATGCAGACGCTGGAGCGCCTCAAGGTCGCCCGGTCGGTGGAGGCTTCCTGATGGACCCTTTCGCCGACCTCAATCGCCGCGCGAAGGTAATCGACCGCGCAGCTGCTGAGAAAGAGGCCGCAGCCGCCACGCTGCAAAGCGATGCGAGTCGCCTGCGCCGGGCCGCAAAGCGGATCCGCAAACAGCTTCGCGCAATCAAGAAAGGAGAGCCTGCATAATGGCCGGATCAGTCAATAAGGTCATTCTCGTCGGCAACTTAGGCCGAGATCCTGAGACCCGTCGCAGCAACGACGGCAACCCCATTGTCAA
>JAHBYM010000029.1 GCA_019635975.1 Parvibaculum sp.
GAGGCGAGGTTGCAGGCCGTGTCGTCGAGGAACATGTATTCCGAGCACGGATTGCTGGCGCGGATGTCGCCGCTCGCCGGGCAGGTGTGCCAGTCGTTGATCGTGGTGTGAAACTGGATGCCGGGATCGGCGCTCGCCCAGGCGGCATGGCCGATCTTTTCCCAGAGATCGCGGGCCGGCAGCACCTTTGCGGCGCTGCCGTCGAGCCGCCGCTTCAGCGACCACTCCGTATCGTCCTCGACCGCGCGCAGGAAATCGTCGGTCACGCGCACCGTGTTGTTGG
The DNA here is from genome assembly GCA_019635975.1 of Parvibaculum sp. GTDB lineage: Bacteria > Pseudomonadota > Alphaproteobacteria > Parvibaculales > Parvibaculaceae > Parvibaculum. Next base: position 284 of record JAHBYM010000029.1, read on the forward strand.
AGTTCTGGCCCGAAACGGTGAGATAGGCTTCGGAGTCCCAGTCGGTGTCGTAAATCCGGAAGTCGATTTCGTCGTAGCCCTGTTTCGCGAACTGGATCACGCGCTGCACATAGTTTTCCGGCACATGGGCGCGCCGCGCCGCGACGATTTCGCGCTTCAGCGCCATGTTCTTCTTCGGATCGAAGCAGTCCTCGCCGTCGCCTTCGCAATTGACGCAGGCGCGCATGATGGCGTTCAGATGCTTGCGGTTGACCTTCGAGCCGGTGACGAGCGCCGCCACCTTCTGCTCTTCCGTCACCTTCCAGTCGATGAACTGCTCGATGTCGGGATGATCGACATCGACGATCACCATTTTGGCGGCGCGCCGCGTCGTGCCGCCGGATTTGATCGCGCCGGCCGCCCGGTCGCCGATCTTCAGGAAGCTCATCAGGCCGGACGACTTGCCGCCGCCCGAGAGCTTTTCATCCTCACCGCGCAGGTCCGAGAAGTTGGAGCCGGTGCCCGAGCCGTATTTGAAGAGCCGCGCCTCGCGCACCCAGAGGTCCATGATGCCGTTCTCGTTGACGAGATCGTCATTGACGCTCTGGATGAAGCAGGCATGGGGCTGCGGAAATTCATAGGCGCTTTCCGTCCGCGCCGTGACGCCCGTTGCGGGGTCGGTGCGCCAATGCCCCTGCGCCGGGCCGTCGATGCCATAGGCCCAGTGCAGCCCGGTGTTGAACCATTGCGGGGAATTGGGCGCCGCGATCTGCGCCGCCAGCATGAAGCGCAATTCGTCGTAAAAGGCGCGCGCATCTTCCTCGCGGTCGAAATAGCCGCCCTTCCAGCCCCAATAAGCCCAGGCGCCGGCCAGCCGGTCGAACACCTGGCGCGCGTCCATCTCGGGCCCGAAGCGGTCTTCGGGGCGCAGCGCCGCCAGCGCCTCGTCATCGGGCACATGCCGCCACAGGAATTCGGGAATGCCCTCCTCGGGCAGCTTCTTCAGGACGGCGGCGACGCCCGCCTTGCGGAAATATTTTTGCGCCAGCACGTCGCAGGCGACCTGGCTCCATTCGGCGGGGACCGCGATGTCCTGCAGCCGGAAGACCACCGTGCCGTCGGGATTTCGGATTTCGCTGGCGGTCGTGCGGAAGGGGATGCCTTCATAGGGCGACAGGCCCTCGACTGTGAAGCAACGCTGGATACGCATCTGACCCCCGGTTTCTCGACTTTGCCCATCTGCCCGGCAGACATGACTTCCCGTTGCGCCGCGCCGCCCGGTTCCGCCACGCTAAGTGGTTGATTCCGTTTGGCTTTCGTCGCCGAGCCGTGGCTCTGTTCGGGTGACCGCCTGTCGCCTGCCTCGCCCCCTTGGGGGAAATGAAATCCTAGGGACGATGCCCCCGCGCCGTCAAGCACTCGTCACAAGATATAGACAGGACAGGCCTTCCCGGACGCGACATCTGGGGGAGGGCCCCTCCGAATCGGCGGTTAACAAAGCGGCAACCCGGAATCGGGTATCAATGTGGAGACTTCTTTACCCAGGACAGGTGGAGATCCCGCGTGGGCGAGCGCAGCAAGGCTTTCGGCAAGGATCTGAAAGACCTCAGAATTCTGTTGGTCGACGACAATGGCAGCATGCGGCTGCTGTTGCGCACCATGCTGAACACGTTCGGCGTCACCTATCTGCGTCAGGCCCGCGACGGCACCGACGGTCTCACCGAATTACAGGTCTACGACATCGACCTCGTCATTTCCGACTGGGAAATGGAGCCGATGAACGGCCGCGAGTTCATTAGCCGCGTCCGCGCCGTCGGCAACGAGCCGATGTGCTTCACACCCATCATCGTGCTGACAGGCCACGCCTCGCGCTCGCTGATCGCCGAGGCCTTCGAAATCGGCGCCACGCATCTGCTGGTGAAGCCTGTGACGCCGGCAAGCGTCCTCCACCGCATCGAATGGGTGCTCAACGACGACCGCGAGTTCGAGGTTTCGGGCGGCATCTACCGCCAGCCCATGATCATCCAGGACCGCAACGGCCTGCGCCGCGGCAAGGCCGTCGGTCAGACCACCTGGGCGATCGAATAAGCCCCGGCCCGGACTGGACCGGGCTCCCCCCCGATGTCATATTCTGCCCGTTTTTCGGCCCCTGAATGCCGGAATCGCGTCTAGAATGACCGCAAGGCCGCATCCGCCGCCGACCGCGACCAACGGGATATGTCTTTATGAGTTTGTTTTCGGAAATTTTTGTCTGGTGGCACGGCCAGACCATGGGCACGCGCCTCCACACCTGGCGCAAGGGCCGCCTTGTCGGCAGCGACGCGCAGGGCAATCACTACTATCAGGCGAGGGACGGCGCGGCCATCGACGGCAATGTGCGCCGCTGGGTGATCTATAACGGGCTCGCCGAAGCCTCGCGCGTGCCGCCCGAATGGCATGGCTGGCTGCATCACACATTCGAGCTGCCGCCCACCGAAGACGGCTATGTGTCGCGCGAATGGGAAAAGCCGCATGTGCCGAACCTCACCGGCACCACCCATGCGTGGCGTCCGCAGGGCAGCCTGCACAAGGGTGCGCGCCGCGCCGGCACGACCGGCGACTACCAGGCATGGCGGCCCGACCAGACGCCGCGTTGACGCCGCCCGCACCGAACCAGATGACCGAGGACTGACATGCAAAGCAATCTCGTCGAAACCCTGATCGGCACTATCGTCGTCGCCGTCGCCGCGCTGTTCCTGTTCTACGGCTATACGAGTTCGGGCATGCGCAGCGGCGCCGGCTACAAGGTCGTCGCCGAGTTCAGCGGTGTCGGCGGGCTCGCCAACGGTTCGGATGTCCGCCTCTCGGGCATCAAGATCGGCACCGTCGTTTCGCAGCGCCTGAACGCGGAAACCTACCAGGCCGTTGTCACGCTCGACCTGGCGCGCGACGTCAGGATTCCCGACGACACCAGCGCCAAGATCGCCAGCGACGGTCTGCTCGGCGGCAGCTATGTGGCGCTGACGCCCGGCGGCAGCCCCGACTATCTGACCGATGGCGGCGAGATCATGTTCACGCAAGGCGCCGTCGATCTGATGAGCCTGATCGGCCAGGCCGTCTTCTCCGCGGGCGGCGAATAGCCTGACGCCCCACAGGAACAACGCGATGCGTCTTGTTGCATTTCCGGCTCTCTGCGCCGCTATCGCCGCGATGCCGATCTTCGCGGCGCCGGCCCATGCCGAGAAATATCCGGTCGCCGTTTTCAGCGGCCTCGACAAGATCACCGCCCGCGTTACGAGCTTCGCCGTCGCGGTCGACGCGCCGCATCGCTACGGCGCGCTCGAGGTGACGGTGCGCGCCTGCGACAAGGCCCCGCCCGAGGAGCCGCCGCAAACTTCCGCATATGTCGAGGTGCATCAGGTCGATCCGGGCACCGGCGAGGTGCAGCCGCATGCGGTCTTCAAGGGCTGGATGTTCGCCGAGAGTCCCGGCCTCAACGCCCTCGAACACCCGGTCTACGATTTGTGGGTGACCGATTGCAGGAATTCGAGCGGCGGCGCATCTTCCGGCAGCGAATAGAAATCCGCCTGTTCCGCCGTCGCCTCGAAAAGCCGCGCCCGGTAGGCGTCGCGTGAAATCTCGACAGCGCCGAACTGTTGCAGATGCTCCGTCACGAATTGCGTGTCGAGCAGCCGGTAGCCGCCGGCGACAAGCCGCGCCACGAGATGCACCAGCGCGACCTTGCTGGCGTCGGTCTCGCGGCTGAACATGCTTTCGCCGAAAAACGCCGCGCCGATCGAAACCCCGTAAAGCCCGCCGGCAAGCCGCCCCTCGCGCCACGCTTCCACCGAATGCGCGTGGCCGCGCTCATGCAGTTCGCAATAAAGCGCAACGATGCGGTCGTTGATCCATGTGCCGCCGCGGTCGGGCGCGGCATCGGCGCAACCGAGCATGACCTCGCGAAACGCCGTGTCGATGCGAACCTCGAAATGGCCGGAGCGGACGCGCCGCCGCAGACGTTTGGGGATATGGAAGGCGTCGAGCGGCAGGATGCCGCGCTTCTCGGGGTCGATCCAGTAAAGCTCCGGATCGGTGCGCGATTCCGCCATCGGGAACACGCCGTAGGCATAGGCGCGCAACAGGACATCGGCGTCTATATCGCTCATGGCCGTCCGTCCGCGTCATCTCCGGCGCGCGCGCAAACCCTGGCGGCGTCAGGATTGCTTCTTGAGAAAATCTTCAAGCCAGTGAATGTGGTATTCGCCGTTCATGAAATCCGGCTCGTTGACGAGTTCCTGGAACAGCGGGATCGTCGTCTTGATGCCGTCGATGACGAATTCGTGCAGCGTGCGGCGGAGCCGCATCAGGCATTCGTTGCGGTTGCGCCCATGCACCACCAGCTTGCCGATCAGGCTGTCGTAGTAGGGCGGGATGCGGTAGCCCGAATAGGCCGCGCTGTCGACGCGCACGCCGAGCCCGCCCGGCGTGTGGAAATCCTTGATCGTGCCGGGCGAGGGCGTGAAGGTCTTCGGGTCCTCGGCATTGATGCGGCATTCGATGGCATGGCCCGAAAAGGTCACGTCGTCCTGCGTGAAGCTCATTTCGAGCCCGGCCGCGATGCGGATCTGCTCGCGCACGATGTCGATGCCGGTGACGGCCTCGGTGATCGGATGCTCGACCTGCAGGCGCGTGTTCATTTCGATGAAATAGAACTCGCCATCCTCATAGAGAAACTCGATCGTGCCGACGCCGAGATAGCCGAGCTTGCCGATCGCATCGCGCACGATGTCGCCGATCTTCGCCCGCTGTTCGGCATTGAGGGCAGGCGAGGGGCATTCCTCCAGCACCTTCTGGTGGCGGCGCTGCAGCGAACAGTCGCGCTCGCCCAGATGCGCGACATTGCCATGCGCATCGGCGATGATCTGCATCTCGATGTGGCGCGGCTGACCAAGATATTTTTCCATGTAGAGCGCGTCGTCGCCGAAGGCGGCTTTCGCCTCCGACCGCGCGGTCGAGAGCGCGCCGGACATTTCCTCGCGCGAACGCGCCACCTTCATGCCGCGTCCGCCGCCGCCCGCCGCCGCCTTCACAAGCACGGGGTATCCCGTTTCCTCGGCAACCTTGTAGGCCTGCTCGTCGGTGGTGATGGCGCCGTCGGAACCGGGCACGCAAGGGATGCCGAGCGAGCGCGCGGTCGTCTTCGCCTGGATCTTGTCGCCCATCAGGCGGATATGGTCGCCGCTCGGTCCGATGAATGTGATGCCATGCGCCTTCAATATGTCGGCGAACTTGGCGTTCTCGGACAGGAACCCGTAGCCCGGATGCACGGCGTCGGCGCCGGTGATCTCGCAGGCCGAAATGATCGCCGGAATGTTGAGATAGCTTTCGCTGGCGGCAGGCGGTCCGATGCAGACGCTTTCATTGGCGAGCCGCACATGCATCGCGTCGGCATCGGCCGTCGAATGCACGGCCACGGTCTTGATGCCCATTTCGCGGCAGGCGCGATGAATGCGCAGCGCGATCTCGCCGCGATTTGCAATGAGGACTTTTTCGAACATCGCGCGCGCCCGGCCCGCTTATTCGATCACGAGAAGCGGTTCGCCGAATTCGACCGGCTGTCCGTCTTCCACGAGGATCGCGCTCACCTTGCCCGAGCGTGGGGCGGGAATGTGGTTCATGGTCTTCATCGCCTCGATGATGAGGACCGTCTGGCCTTCCTTCACCGTCGCGCCGACGGTCACGAAAGGCGGCGAGCCGGGCTCGGCCGCGAGATAGGCCGTGCCGACCATCGGCGAGGCGACGGCGCCGGGATGCGAGGCGGCGTCGGCCGGGGCGGGCGCCGCCGGTGCGGCGGCGGCGGGCGCTGCCGAAGGCGCGGCGGCGAAATGCGCCGACACCTGTTGCACCTGCCGCGACACGCGCAGCTTCAGATTGTCCGTCTCGATCTCGATTTCGCTGAGCTCGGTCTCCTTGAGGAGAGAGGCCAGTTGCCGGATCAGTTCCTGATCGACGCCCGATTTGCTCATCTCGTTCTTCTTGCTTCCGTTTTTGCCGGTGGGGCGGGGTGCTGCCACGTCGCTTGTTCCCTAAATCTTCGAGTGAATCGCTTCGAGCGCCAGCGCATAGCCGATGGTGCCGAGCCCGCAAATGACGCCGGTGGCGACCGGCGAGATCGTCGAATGATGCCGGAAGCTTTCGCGCTTGTAGACATTGGAGATGTGGACCTCGACAACCGGAATGTCGAGCGTCGCCAGCGCATCGTGAATGGCAATCGAAGTGTGCGAATAGGCGCCGGCATTGAGGATCACGGCGCTGGCTTTCACCCGCGCCTCCTGGATCCAGTCCACAAGTTCGCCTTCATGGTTCGACTGCCGGCAATCGACGGCGAGGCCCAGCGTCTTCGCCTTGGCCTTCACCTGTTTCTCGATTTCGGCCAGCGTCGTCGAGCCATAGATTTCCGGCTCCCGCTGGCCGAGCAGGTTGAGGTTCGGCCCGTTGAGGACGAACACCGGCTTCGAGGCCTTGCTGGAGCTTGCTTTTGCCATGCGGGTCGATGCGGGCTTTCTGGCGGCTTCTGTGACGCGTCGCGGGAGATGCGGCTTTCCGTAAACCCCGGGGGCGCGAGGCTCAGGCTCTAGGGCCGCAAATAGGCGAAATTGTGGTCCCCGCCGCGACCTCTCATATCCCCGAATCGCGGCGTCTCTTTATACGCAATGCGCGGGGCCTGTAAAAGGCTTGGGGCCGCCTTGAAGTCGGCTCCCCTCTCACCCATTATCCGGGCAAACGGCAAAGGCGTTAACGGCGGCATGAAACTGACGGTGAACGGCGAATTGCGGGAGGTCGAGGGCCCGCTGACGGTGCTCGGACTGATCGGCAAACTGGGCCTGCCCGCCGCCAAGATCGCCGTCGAGCGCAACCTCGAAATCGTCCCGCGCTCGGCCTATGGCGAGGTGGCGCTGAGGGATGGCGACCGCCTGGAGATCGTGAATTTTGTCGGCGGCGGATAAGCAGGAGTGGTTCGAGTGACGGAAGCAGCCAAGCGCATCGAGACACAGGTGGCGGACGACGATCCTTTCATCGTCGCCGGACGCCGGCTGAAATCGCGCCTGATCGTCGGCACCGGCAAATATAAAGACCTCGCCGAGAACGCCGCGGCGGTGGAAGCCGCCGGCGCCGAAATCGTCACGGTCGCGGTGCGCCGCGTCAACGTCACCAATCCGAACGAACCGATGCTGGTCGACTTCATCGACCCGAAGAAGGTCATCTACCTGCCCAACACGGCGGGCTGCTACACCGCCGAGGACGCCGTGCGCACGCTGCGGCTCGCGCGCGAGGCCGGCGGCTGGAACCTCGTCAAGCTCGAAGTGCTGGGCGACAAGAAGACGCTCTATCCCGACATGGTGGAAACGCTGCGCGCGGCGGAAGCCCTCCTGAAGGACGGCTTCGAGGTGATGGTCTATTGCACCGACGATCCGATCATGGCGAAGAAACTGGAAGAGATGGGCTGCTGCGCGATCATGCCGCTCGCCGCCCCCATCGGCTCCGGCCTCGGCATCCAGAACCCGATCAACATTCGGCTCATCGTCGAACAATCGAAAGTCCCGGTGCTGGTCGACGCCGGCGTCGGCACGGCGTCCGACGCCGCCGTGGCGATGGAACTCGGCTGCGACGGTGTCTTGATGAACACCGCGATTGCGGAAGCGAAAGACCCGATCAGGATGGCGAGGGCGATGAAGCTGGCGGTGGAAGCGGGCAGGCTCGCCTATCTCGCGGGGCGGATGCCGAAGAAGTTGTATGCCGATCCGAGCTCGCCGATGGGCGGGCTGATCTAACCGCTCGCCTCACGCCGTCATTGCGAGCGAAGCGAAGCAACCCAGAAGCCGCGAGCGCTGTGCCGCCGTTTCTGGATTGCTTCGTCGTTCTGCTGTCGTCTAACAAAGACGATTTGTCTTATGCTTTCCCACTGTCGTCATAGCCCGCCTGTTCGGATCATTCATGTCTGTCTACGCACCGAGTGCGCGAAATGGGGTGCTCATTCGAATATGATATGGCTTTCCGAAGGGAACAAAAATGAACGCAATAGGAAATCCGTGGACCTTTACGGCTTCTCACCTTGAAATGTTTTTTGGCGATCAACTCCTTGCCTCGGGTTCCGGCTTTTTTTGGAAAGACGGGGAGCGGACGTTTCTCGTTTCCAACTGGCATAATTTTTCAGGCATTAACCCAACAACAGGTCAGCCCTTGTCTTCTTCTGGGGGACGGCCAACTAAAATTCAATTTTCTGCCTTCAAGAAAATGTCGGAAGAAGATGAGAAAGGGTTTTTTGAGCTTAACTCTGCAACCATAACGATCCGAATTTGCGCAGATGACCTGTCGCTGCCGGTATGGTTGGAACACCCGAAATTCGGGAAGGCAGTCGATGTTGCGGTTCTCGATGTAACGAAGCCGGTTCGCGGCCTCCACATTATGCACGCGAATACAGTAGAAGCCGACGCCGTTCTCGAACCTTCCGCATCGCAGGAGGTGTTTATAATCGGGTTCCCGCTCGGGCGGTTAACTCGTGTACCTACACCTATTTGGAAGCGCGGCTCAATTGCCACCGAACCAACGTATGATCCAAATGATCTTCCGAGTATCTACGTTGATACAGCATCACGTACGGGGATGTCTGGTTCGATGGTCATTGCTAGACACACGGTCGTTGGAAAAAGTGTTACTAGGAAAGACGGATCTGAGAGCAATACATATCTATATGCAATTCAAGACGTTTTCTTGGGCGTATATTCTGGTCGTCTTGGAGCAGATGAATTTAAGGCGCAGTTGGGCATCGTTTGGAAGCGCCAAGTTCTAGAAGAAATCATTTCCGCTGGTGTGCCCCCCAACATTTAGCATCGTTGCCCATCAAACTTTTCTTGCTGCCTGCTGCCTCTCTCCACCCCCAACCCTCACCCCGCTCCACCTCCCGCGCCGCCACACCACGCAGATCACCGCCGTTTCGAGCGCCGTCAGGACGAGGCGGACCATGAAGATGCCGGCAAGCCCCTGGCCGCAGGCGATGCCGACGAACCATGCGAGCGGCAGCGACAGCCCCCACTGAAATCCGAACGGAACCAACGTCGCGACGCGCGTCGCGCCCGCGCCGCGTAGGCCGAAGCCGAGGACGCGGCCGAAGGCGTCGATGCACATCGAGGCGGCGACGAGGCGCAGCGGATCGGCGGCGACCGCGACGGTCGCCTCGCTCTCGACAAAAAACCGCAACACCGTTTCCGGCGCGATCAGGAAGGCGAGGCTGACCGGCGCCACCAGAAGCGCCCCGGCCGCGCCCGCCTCCCAGCCCCAGCGGGCGGCATCATCCGCGCGGCCGCCGCCGAGCGCCGCGCCGACCAGCGTGGCCGCAGCGATGCCGACGCCGGTTGCCGGCAGGATCGAAAACAGGATCAGCGCCCCGACGACATTTGCCGACGCCACTTCGCGCGTACCGAGAAGCGCGACGATCGCCAGAAAGATCAGTGTGCCGACATAAAGCAGGGCCTGCTGCGCGCTAACGGGCGAGCCGATGCGGAGGGTCGCAGCCATGCCCGGCCATGAAGGCGGGGCGCTGAAGACGTGCCGGTCGCCCGGCTGTCGCTGTGAAACGAAAACATGCGTGAGTGTCGCGGCCGCCGCGCCCAGCGTCATGCCGAGCCCGGCGCCCGTGGCTTCGAGCCGGGGCAGGCCGAGCGCCCCGAAGATCAGCAGATAGCTCGTCAGAATGTTGACCGGAAGCTGGACGAGAATGGCGAGGAAGGAAAATTTCGGCCGCGCCGTGCCGTTCCAATAGGCGCTGAAGGCGAAGTTGATGCCGAGGAACAACAGCGCCGGCGCCGCCGCTTTCGCATATTGCGTTCCCGCCGTAATGACGGCGGGATCGCCGACCGCATGGGCAAGCGCGACGGGCGCAACGAACCAGGTCGCCGCGCCGAGCAAGAGGCCCGCGGCGGCGGCAAGCGTCAGGCCGTCGGCAAGCGCGGCGCGCGCGCCCGCCATGTCGCCCGCGCCGCCGCGCCGCGCCGCGATCGCCTGAACGCCGGTATCGAGGCCGAAGAGCAGCGCCATGAACACCGCGAACAGGGCGTTGCCGATGCCGACGCCCGCCAGCACCGCGTCGCCGAGCCGCCCCGCCATCGCCAGCGTGGCGACGATCATCGCGTTCTGGCACAGGAAGACCAGCACCAGCGGCCAGGACAGGCGGAAGATCGTGCCGGTCCGGCTCATGCCGAACGCCGCGCCGGAAATTCGCGCCAGCCGCGCGCCGGAATGTTGCAGGCGAGCTTGACGCCGCCGGACGGTTCGCACCACCCGCTGACGGCGCATTCCCACGGATCGGCTTCGTAGAGAGTTCCGGCGTCGTCGTGAAAATCCGCGCCGCGCATCCGCAAGCCGGTGCGGAAATCCTGCGGCAGCACGGCGAAGAACGACGCCTCGATGGCCGAGCGCCCGCCGCCGATGCGCACCTCCAGGCAAAGCGCCTCCGTTCCGCCGCCGCCGTCCCCGGTGCAGGCCGCGAGCGGCACCAGCGCCGCCCGCACCACGATCGCTTCCCGAAATTCCATCTTCATCGTCGCCTCCCGCTCACGCACTTGCCGCGCCGTCGCGGCACGCATCCATGACTAGCGGGAAGAATGATTTTCTGATAATGAAATAAGATAATGAATGATATAGACAATAATAATATCAGACGGCTGGACGGCGGCACGCTGCTCGTCTTCCGCGAATTGCTGCTCCGCCGCCGCGCCACCGAAGTGGCGCTCCGGCTCGGCCTCAGCCAGTCGGCGGTCAGCCACGCGCTGGCGCGCCTGCGCGACCTCTTCGGCGATCCGTTGTTCGTCCGCAAGTCGCACGGGTTGGAGCCGACGCAGCGCGCGGTCGAACTCGGCCCCCGCGTCGAGGCGCTGATCGAACTGGCCGGCGCCGTCCTTTCGCCGGAGGGCGGCTTTGACCCATCGGTGAGTACGCGGCGGTTCAACATCGCCGCGCCCGATTACATCACCTCGTTGATTGGCGGAAAGCTGGCCGAGGCGTTCCGGTCGCAAGCGCCGCGCGCCGCCTTCGTCAGCCGCCGGCTGCTGGTGGACATGGCGGTCAACGCGGTGCGCCGCGGCGAGATCGACATAGCGATCGGACAGTTCGCGTCCTTGCCGCCGCATGTGGAAGCAACGACGCTCTACGAAGACAGCTATTGCGTCGTCGCCCGCAAGAAACATCCGCGCGTCAAGGGCAGCGTCGATCTGAAGACCTATGCCGAAATCGGCCATGTCTTTGTCGGCAACCCGGCGCGCGGCACCGTCGACGAAACCGCCTATGACCGCGAACAGCTCGAAAGCGCATACGGGACACTTCCCGATCCGAGGCTTGTCGCGACGCGCGCCTATGTCTCGCAATGGGAGACGGCGATGCTGATGGTGTCGATGTCCGACGCGCTGGCCGATTGTCCGCGCCGCTTCGCCGGCGTCTTTGCCGATCGTCTCGGCTTGCAGGTGCTCGATCCGCCTTACGAGACGATGAAGTTTCGTGTGCAGGCTGTTCGCCGGGCGGGCGTCACCGATTTCGGCGCCGACTGGCTGCTGCGCGAAATAGAAAAAGCGGTTTGAACTACCGCCCCGCGCGCGCTTCCGCGACCACCCGCGTCAGCCGTTCCTTGTCGACCGCGCCGGGCAGCAATTCGCCGCCGATGATAAAGGCGGGCGTCCCCTCGATGCCGAGCGCTTCGGCGAGCGCGTAGTGGCGGCTGAAAATATCCATCAGCATCGGGTCTCCCATGTCCTTCTTCAGCTTCGGCCCGTCGAGCCCGGCCTTGGCCGCAATTTCCATCAGCGCCTTTTCGGTGAGCTGTCCCTCATGTTCGAACAGCGCCCGGTGCATTTCGATGTAGCGGCCCTGTTTGCGCGCCGCGAGCGCGGCCTTGGCGGCGTCGAGCGCGCGCGGGCCCAGAATGGGAAACTCTTTCAGGATCAGGCGGATATTGCCGTCGGCATCGACGAAATCCATCAGCGGCTGGAAGCTGCGTTTGCAGTGCCCGCAGGTGTAGTCGAAGAACTCGACAATGGTGACGTCGCCTTTCGGGTTGCCATAGGTATAGTCGTCGGGGTCGTCATAGATCGCCGCGCGTCGCGCCTCGATGGCGGCGCGCTGTTCGGCCTGCGCTTCGGCCTGGTGCCGTTCCTCCAGCGTGTGCAGCGCTTCGAGCACGATCTCGGGATTGCTGCGGATATAGTCGCGCACGATTTCCTCGATGGCCGCGCGGTCGGCAGCGCCGATCCGCGCCGTTTCGGCGGAAGCCGCCACCGGAAACAGCAGGGCCAGCGCGACAACGAGACAGGGCAGGGAGCGGACAAGCGGCATCGGATTCTTTCGTGAAGGATGTTGACGGGAGAATGTTGAGTGTGCGCCTCAGCCGCGCTGTTGCGGATCGGGCTGGATCGCGATGTCCTGCGCCCGCAGCCATTCGGGCGAACCTTGCGGCAGGTTTTTCGCCGCCCGCCCCGCATGCATCTTCGCCTGCTTCACGCGGCCGAGCGCATTGTAATACTGCGCCGTCGCCAGTTCCGCCATGCCGATCTGGTTGAGGCGGCCATAGGCGATGGAGAGCTGATAGAAGCCGAAAGGTTGCGCCGCGCCGCGCGTGCCGGTGAGGAGATGCGGAATGGCGGCGCGCGCGTTTTCCTCGCCGTCGCGTCCGAGCAGCGCCCGCCCGAGCCCGAGATGAAGCTGCGCGTCGTCGGGTTTCAGGTCCACCGACTGGCGATAGGACGCCACCGCCTCTTCGATCTTGCCGCTCTCGAACAGGATCTGCCCCTTCACCTCGTGGATATAGGGGTTCTTCGGGTCGCTCTCGAGCAGCGGACCGATCTCGGTCAGCGCTTCGGAGAGCGCGCCGGTGCGATGATAGGCGACCGAACGCGCATAACGCGCATAGTCGCTCTTGTCGGACGCGGGATAGCGGTTGAAGACGACGTTCGGTTCGTCGAGAAACCCGTGAAGCTTCGCCTGCACCATCTTGAAGCGATGAATTTCCTCCGGCGGCAGCTCGCGCTCGAAATAGGGCGAGGCCTTCACCCGTTCCTCAAGCGCGTTGAAGCGCGCCGCCGACATCGGATGCGAACGCGCAAACGGGTCCTGCCGTTCCTCCGAAAGCATTTCCTGGTCGCGCATCGATGCGAACAGGTCGAGCATGCCCTTGCCCGACAAGCCGGCGCGTTGCAGGTAGCCGGCGCCCGCCTGGTCGGCGCTTGCTTCCTGTTCGCGCGTATAGGCAAAGAAGCCGCGCTGCGCGAGGTGCTGCCCGCCCAGAATCAGCGCCATGCCGGCATCGCCCTGTCCGGCCGCGATGGCGCCGACGCCGAGGATCATGGAGGCGATCATCGGCACCTGCAGCGTCGCCATGTGCTCGCGCCGCTGCACCAGATGCCCGCCCGCCATGTGGCCGATTTCGTGCGCCATCACGCCGATCAGCTCGCCGGGCGCATCGACGATGGTGATGAGGCCGGTGTTGTAGAACATCTGCTGGCCTTCGGCGACGAAGGCATTGAGACGGCGGTCGTTGACGAGATGGATCTTCACCGCCGCCGGATCGAGCCCCGCGACCTTCAGAAGCGGGTCGGCATAGTCCCGCAGCATGTTCTCGGTTTCGGCATCGCTGACGATCGAGACACTTTGCGCGGCCGCCGTATTAGCGCCGCCGATCATCAGCGCGGCACAGAGCGCCAGCAGCGGGCCGAACGGCGATTTCGATCTCATGGGGCGGTCCCTCATACGCTTCACTGGCATTTCCGGTTGTCCGGGCGCGTTGACGGTGCGGTTCCGGCGCGCTTAAACGGTAGGTGTGGGCCGGCAAGCCGTCAATCTTGTCCCGCCCCACGCGGGACAAACGGCTATGGTGCCGGATTCCGTCGGAATCGGGCAATGAAGGAAACAATGGGAATGGGGCGGAACTGTGGATTTTCGGGCGTACTTGCCGGCCTGACAATGACCGTGACGCTGGCGGCTTGCGCTGAAATCGGCCAGCCCGAGCCGCAAACCGGGGTTGCGGTCGGTCGCGGCGTTGAAACCCGCGTCGAGCGTCAGGCCCGCATCACCTACAAGGAGCCCAGCGGCAGTTCGTCGTTCGGCGGCTTCGTTGTCGCCGACGAGCCCTCGGCCGTTCTCATCGCCCGGCAGGTGCTCGATCAGGGCGGCAATGCCGCCGATGCGGCGGCCGCACTCTATTTCGCACTCTCGGTCACCTATCCGGCGGCGGCCGGCCTCGGCGGCGGCGGCATTTGCCTGGTGCGCGATGCCGGGGAACGGACGGTCGAAAGCCTCGCCTTCCTCGCCCGCAGTCCGCGCGGCGGCGGCGCCGTCGCCATTCCGGGCAATGTGCGCGGCTTCGCGCTCCTGCAATCGCGCCACGGCAACCAGCCCTGGTCGGCGATTGTCGGTCCGGCCGAGCGGTTGGCGGGCACCGGCTTCCCGCTGTCGCGCGCCAGCGCCCGCCGCCTTGCCGATGCGGCGGCGTCCACTCAGGGCGTGCCCGCTTTTGTCGGCGCGGACGGCGCGCCCTTGCACGAACTCGAACGCGTCACACAGTCCGAGCTTGCCGCCACATTGACGTTGATCCGCAGTCGCGGTGTGACAGGTTTTTATGCGGGCGAGACCGCCCGGGCGCTTGTGGCCGGTGCGCGCGAGGCGGGCGGTACGCTCGGCCTCGACGATCTGAGCGACGACCGGCCGGTCACGGCGCCCGCGCAAATGCTTCCCTCGTCCGCCGGTGCGGTCGCCGCACCGTCCGAGGCGCTCGGTGCCGGTGTCTTTGCCGCCGCGCTCTGGCGCGACATCGAGAAGGCGAGCTCCGCCGAACTGGCGCAGGTCGCGCGCCGCACCGCCGCCGCGCTTGGCGCCGAAAACGCCGCGCGCGATTTCGGATCGACGGCTTTCGCGACCGCCGACGGGCAGGGCGGGGCGGTCGCCTGCGCCGTCACGATGAGTGGTCCCTTCGGCACCGGCCGTGCCGCCCCCGGCACCGGCATCGTCTTCGCGCCCAATCCGCAGCAATCCGCAAACGGCATCGCCTCGGCCTTTCTGATGCCGGTCATCGTGACCAGCAACAGCGGCACGCAGATTTTCTTCAGCGGTGCCGGCGCCGGCGAGCCGAAGGGCGCGGCGTCGATCCTGAGCGCCGCCCGTTCGGCACCCGGGGGCACCGTCGCGGAAGCGCTTGCCGCATCGCCCGCCGATGCACGTTCGCCGGCACATGCGATTTCATGTCCGCATGGAAGCGTCACCGGCACCTGCGGCTTTGCCATCGGCCCGCGCGGCGACGGCATGGGCGCCGTCTCCGGCGGCTCCGGTTCCTGAGCCGGAAAACCGCACAACAAAAAAGGGCCTGAGGAGCGATCCCCAGGCCCTTTGTCTATTGGTGTTGCGTCCTAGCGGCGCTGCCACCAGCCGCGCCGTGTCGGTGCTTCGGGTTCCGTTTTCTGCAGCGTCGTCGTGTCGGCCACCAGCGTGTCGCCATCGGCCTCGACCGCTTCCACGGATTCGCGTTCCGGTTCCGGTTCCCGGGTTTCATCCGGCGCGTCCGCGACGACGGGCGTCTCCGCCTCATCCGCCGCTTCTTCGGCCGGTGTGTCTTCCACCGCCTCGTGCCGCGAATAGGACAGCAGCACCGGCGCATCCGCGCGGGCCCCGGCATCGGCATCGGCGTCGCCGCCATCCACCGCTTCGTCTCCGGCTTCGCTTTCCGTCATCGCCGAACCGGCCGCGCCTTGCGTTTCCTGTCCGTCTTCGTCGGAACGGCGGCGGTTGCGCCGTCCGCCGCGTCGTCCGCGCCGCCGGCGTTTGCGCTGGCCGTTTTCGTCGAGTTCGTCCGCACCGCCTTCGGGACGCGAAGCGCCGGCCTCGGCTGCATCGGCCGCAACTTCGTCGCCTTCGTCCGCGTCGTCGTCGCTCGCAGCGGCATCCGCGCGCGGCGCCGCTTCGTTTTCGCCGCCCGCCTCGCGTTCCTCGCCGGGCTTGCGCCGCCGCCGGCGCCGCTTGCGCCGCCGCTGGCCTTCGCCATCCTCCGACGATCCGCGCTTCGGCGCGGTCGCCTGTGTTTCCTCGGCTTCGTCCTCGGCTTCGTCTTCGTCCACGGCATCGGCGACATCGTCATCCTCGGCTGCATAGCCGCTTTCGATGTTGATCGCGCCCTGCGCCGGACGCGTCCGCGTCAGCGCCCGCGCTTCCGCCTGTTCGATCCGGTGATCGGAACCGGTCAGCGTTGCGTCGGCCTCGATATAGACCGAAACGCCGTAGCGCTCCTCAATGTCGAGAACCTTGCCGCGCTTCTGGTTGAGCATGTAGATCGCGACGATCGCCGGCACCTTGACGGTGAAGGCGGCGGCGCGGCCCTTGACGGCTTCGGCTTCGACGCCGCGCAGCACATGCAGCGCCATCGACTCGACCGAACGCACAAGCCCCGTGCCCGCGCAATGCGGGCAGGTGACGGTCGAACCTTCAAGCACGCCGGAACGCATGCGCTGGCGCGACATTTCGAGCAGACCGAAATGACTGATGCGTCCGACCTGAATTCGCGCGCGATCGGTTTTCAGGCAGTCCTTGAGTTTGCGCTCGACCGCGCGGTTGTTGCGGTTCTCGTCCATGTCGATGAAATCGATGACGAGGAGACCGGCAAGGTCCCTGAGCCGCATCTGCCGGGTGATTTCTTCCGCCGCTTCGAGATTGGTCTTCAGCGCCGTCTGCTCGATGTTGCGCTCCTTGGTGGAGCGTCCCGAGTTGACGTCGATCGAAACCAGCGCTTCGGTCGGATTGATGACGATGTAGCCGCCCGATTTCAGCGTCACCGTCGGGTTCAGCATCGCGTCGAGCTGCTGCTCCACCTGATACTTCTGGAAGAGCGGTTGCTTTTCCTTGTAGGGCTGCACGTTCTTGGCATGGCTCGGCATCAGCATCCGCATGAAGCTCTTGGCTTCGCGGTAGCCCTCGTCGCCTTCGATGTGAATGGTGTCGATGTCCTTGTCGTAGAGGTCGCGGATCGAACGCTTGATCAGGCTGCCTTCCTCGTAGACGAGGGCAGGGGCGATCGACTTCAGCGTCAGCTCGCGCACGCTCTCCCACATCCGGAGCAGATATTCATAATCGCGTTTGATCTCGGCCTTGGTGCGCTTGGCGCCCGCTGTGCGGACGATCAGCCCCATGCCTTCCGGCACGTCGAGCGACTCGGCAATGCCTTTCAGCTTCTTGCGGTCGGCCGCCACCGTGATCTTGCGCGAAATGCCGCCGCCCCGCGCCGTGTTCGGCATCAGCACGCAATAGCGCCCGGCAAGCGAGAGGTAAGTAGTGAGCGCCGCTCCCTTGTTGCCGCGCTCTTCCTTGACGACCTGCACGAGCAGGATCTGGCGGCGCTTGACGACTTCCTGAATCTTGTAGGAGCGGTAGTTGATGCGCTGCTTGCGCGGCGCGGCTTCTTCCATCGCGTCTTCGGCGCCGACGGATTCGATGGTTTCGTCGGAGAGCACGGTTTCGGTTTCGCCGCGTTCGACCGTTTTTTTGCTTTTGCCTTTGCCTTCGTCGTCGTCGTCATTGTCGGCCGCGTCGGCGGCTTCGGCGCCGTTCTCGCCGTCAGCCTCGTCGTCGGTTTCATCCTCGGCGTCGGCGCCGGCCTCGGTCGGTTCCTCGGGCACTTCGTTGCCGGGCGCGGGCGGTGCGGAGCGCGCGTCATACGCGTCTTCCTCATCGCGCTCGCGGCGCGCTTCGGCGGCCTGCTGGCGCAGCAGCGCTTCGCGGTCGGCGACCGGGATCTGGTAGTAGTCGGGGTGAATTTCGCTGAAGGCGAGGAAGCCGTGCCGGTTGCCGCCATATTCGACGAACGCCGCCTGAAGCGACGGTTCGACGCGCGTAACCTTGGCTAGATAGATATTTCCTCGAAGTTGCTTCCTGTTTTCCGATTCGAAGTCGAATTCTTCAACGCGATTGCCGCTCACGACCACAACCCGAGTTTCCTCGAGGTGGGCCGCGTCGATCAGCATGGTCTTGGCCATATGGAGTATCTCCGGGGCGCTTTCCGCCGCGCATGTCCCGCCGCAAATCGATGCGGCCGGCCGGGCGCGGGCGTGCGCCGTTTGTTGAATGCGTCCAGGCCGTCGCGCCGGCGCCGTTGAGGCGCGCCGCGGCAGGTCCGGACGGGATATGTAAAAGGGTGGCGAGTACGCGCCGCGCGGCCGGTGTCGCAACCGGGCGAACCTGGCTCTGGAACGAGCCCTGTCCGGTCTGCCGGGTGTGAAGTCGCGGAACTGCGTTGTGCATCTCTACCTTCGGTGCACCCATCGAGCCGCCGGGTGCCGGCGTGTTCTTGTTTCCACCGCGCGGATCGGCCGTCTCGGCCGGGCGGGCGTTGCGGACGCGAGGGCGCCTGCGGCGTTGCGTCTGTTTGGCGTTGTCCGGGACGAATTGTCTTCGAAAACGCCGGGCCCTACGCGGTCGACGCCCGGTCCCGTTCGTATTGAAGGGGGTGGCGCGACGGATTGCCCGAAATCCTGTGTCGGCGCCGTCGAGGGCCACAAGGCCTGCCTGGCGCGGTCCGTTTGTACCCGTTGCCGCGCTGATTTGGCAAGCGCGGCGTGGGCGGCCTCCATTGGAGGCCAATTGTGCCGTTATTAACCATTCTATCCGTTGAAACTTCGTAAATTTTGGCGCGATAACCAATTTTGAAGTAATCTGGCCGCTATATTGGGTTGAGTTGCTTTGCAGGCCCCAATTCGCGCCGGTGCGCGGGCGCCAGGGCAGGCGAGGCAGACGGTCCGGCCGGGCGATCCGGCCGCCAGTGGCGTTCGGCAGACCGTGGCGGACGGCATGAATCGACGGCAAGTCCCACGGTGTCGCTGCGGCGGGTGTAAATTGGGGAAAAATCGGCAGAATCTGGCTGTTTTCCGGCGAGCCCGCCATTGGGCGCTCGCCGCTGCGCCGGCTTTTGCTCTGGCGCTCGCCGTTCTGGTCGCCGCGCCGCCGCGACTTGTCGCCGAGGATTTTTCGGCCGAAGGCCTGTCCATCGACGAACTGGCCGAATTGCTGGCCCGCGACCTCGAAAACGACCTGTTGACGACCGGCGCCCTGAGCGATGCGCCGGCCGCCGCCGCCATCCCCCGCGCCGCGCCGCTGCCGCAGGGCATGTCGGCCGTCACCGGCATCCGCGTCGGCGATCATGGCGAGCAGACCCGCTTCGTGATGGAGCTGGCAGGCGATGCCGCCGTCGACTACCGCGTCTTCACGCTTTCCGATCCCTACCGCGTCGTCATCGACATGACGGGCGTTCCCTTCCGTCTCGACGATGCGGGCGT
The DNA here is from genome assembly GCA_019635975.1 of Parvibaculum sp. Lineage (GTDB taxonomy): Bacteria > Pseudomonadota > Alphaproteobacteria > Parvibaculales > Parvibaculaceae > Parvibaculum. The sequence goes on from JAHBYM010000029.1 coordinate 19,594, forward strand.
GTCCGAGGCGCGCGGCTTCGTCTCCGGCTACCGCTACGGCCGCTTCCAGGCCGACACCTTCCGAGTCGTCATCGACATGACGCAGCCGGTCGCCATCGCACGTAATTTCGTTCTCGACCCGCAGGCCGGCTTTGGCCGCCGCATCGTGCTCGACCTCGCGCCGACCGACAGCGCGGCCTTTGCCCAAAGCGCCGGCGCCCCCGCCGAAGACAAGGCCGCGGCCGCGGCCGCCGCGCAGCAGATACAGTCCATCGCCGCCGTGCCGATGAGCCCGCCCGCCCAGCGCGTCGACCGCCGCCGCGTCATCGTCATCGATCCCGGTCATGGCGGCGTCGATCCGGGCGCCGTCGGCCGCAGCGGCGTCCACGAAAAGAACATTGTGCTGGCCTTCGCCCGCGAACTGGCCTCGCAACTGCGCGCCACCGGCCGCTACGACGTGCATCTGACGCGCGAGACCGACGTCTTCATTCCGCTGCGCCAGCGTGTCGCGATCGCGCGCAGCCACAAGGCCGACCTCTTCATGTCGATCCATGCGGATTCGATCCAGAAGCCCGATGTGCGCGGTCTCTCGGTCTACACGCTGTCCGAAACCGCCTCCGACCAGGAAGCGGCCGCGCTGGCGCGCCAGGAAAACCGCGCCGACCTGATCGGCGGCCTCGATCTCCAGGGCGAGAGCCCGGAAGTGACCGGCATCCTGATCGATCTCGCCCAGCGCGAAACCAAGAATTATTCGGCCCGTTTCGCCAAGTCGATCGTCGACTATGCGGGCGAGAAAACCTCCATGCTGCAGCGGCCGCACCGTTTCGCCGGCTTCGTCGTGCTGAAGGCGCCGGACGTGCCTTCGGTGCTGATCGAACTCGGCTTCCTGACCAATGCCGACGACGAAAAGAAGCTTGTCTCGCCTGCCTGGCGCACCAGCGTTGCTGGCTCCTTCACCCGCGCCATCGACCGTTATTTCGGCGATCGTCTGGCCGAGGGGCCGCTCTAGGGCGGGGCCCGTCGCGGCCCAATATAAATTGCCTTGGCACGGCCACATTTTGGCTCTAGCTGACGGCCACATTACGAACGCATGAATGACGGAGGGCAGTGCGCCCGATGCTGAAAGTCCTTTCGATCATTGCCGGAACCATCCTGGTGCTGCTGACCGGCGCCGTGATGGCGGGCGGTTATTATGCGTGGCGGCTCAACCAGGATTTGCCCGACTACACGCGGCTGGCGAATTACGAGCCGCCGGTGACGACGCGCGTCCACGCCGGCGATGGCCAACTCATCGGCGAACTGGCGCGCGAGCGCCGTCTCTATGTGCCGATCTCGGCGATCCCGCCGCATCTGATCAAGGCTTTCCTCGCCGCCGAGGACAAGAATTTCTATACGCATGGCGGCGTCGATGCGACCGGCATCGTCCGCGCCACCATCGACAACGTCTTCAACGTGCTGCAGGACCGCCGCCTTGTCGGCGCCTCCACCATCACCCAGCAGGTCGCCAAGAACTTCCTGCTTTCGAGCGACGTCACCTTCGACCGCAAGCTGCGCGAGGCGCTGCTGGCATTGCGCCTCGAACGCGCCTTCACCAAGGACCAGATCCTCGAACTCTATCTCAACGAGATTTATCTCGGTTCTGGCAGCTACGGCGTCGCCGCCGCGGCGCTGAACTATTTCGACAAGCCGCTCGACGATCTCACCGTCGCCGAGGTCGCCTATCTCGCGGCGCTCCCCAAGGCGCCGGGCAACTACCACCCCTTCCGTTTCCGCGAGCGTGCGCTGGCGCGCCGCAACTGGGTCATCTCGCGCATGGCCGACGAACGCTTCATCACCGCCTACGAGGCGGCCGAGGCGCGCGGCACCGACCTCAATGTCAACCTGCGCACGCGCGGCGTACAAACACGCGACGCCGAATACTTCCTCGAACAGGTGCGCCGCGAACTGTTGGCGCAATATGGCGAGCAGAAGCTCTATGAAGGCGGCCTTTCGGTCCGCACCACCATCGACACACGGCTCCAGGAAATTGCCTCGGAGGCGCTGAAGAACGGCCTCATCGCCTATGACCGCCGCTATGGCTGGCGCGGTCCGGTGGCGACGCTCGAACCCGGCGCCAACTGGCAGGAGGCGCTCGTCGGCATGGACGTCCCCTCCGACCTCGCGCCCTGGACGCTCGCCACCGTGCTCGAAGTCGCAAGCGACCGCGTCACCGTCGGCCTGCGCCCCGCGCGTCTTCCCGGCGGCGGCTTCGCGAAGGAGATCGTCAAGAGCACGATCCATTTCGAAGACATGAAATGGGCGCGGGCCAACATCAACATGATCCATCTCGGTCCCGAGGTGACGAAGCCGTCCGACGTGCTGAAAGTCGGCGACATCGTCCATGTCGCGCCCCATGCCGAAGAGAAAGACCGCCACACGCTGCAACAGGTGCCGGGCGTCAACGGCGCCATCGTCGCGATGGACCCGCATACCGGCCGCGTGCTGGCCATGCAGGGCGGCTTCAGCTTCGGCCTTTCGGAGTTCAACCGCGCGGTGCAGGCGCTGCGCCAGCCCGGCTCCTCCTTCAAGCCCTTCGTCTATGCCGCGGCGCTCGACAAGGGCTTCACGCCCGCCAGCCTCGTCCTCGACGCGCCCTTCGTCATCGACCAGGGCGGCGATCTCGGCCTCTGGAAGCCCGAAAACTACGAGCGCAAGTTCCACGGGCCGTCCACCATGCGCTTCGGCCTCGAAAATTCGCGCAACCTGATGACGGTCCGCCTCGCGCAATATGCCGGTCCGCAAACCGTCTCGGATTATGCGCGCCGCTACGGCATCGCCGACAACATGATGCCGGTGCTCTCGATGTCGCTCGGCGCCGGTGAAACGACATTGATGCGTCTTGCGGGCGCCTATGCGGTGCTGGCGAATGGCGGGCTCAAGGTAGAGCCGACGCTGGTCGACCGCGTGCAGGACCGCTACGGCCGCACCATCTACAAGCACGACACCCGCGCTTGCCCCGCCTGCACGCTCGACTTCGAGGATGCGCCCGAGCCGCCGGCGCTTCCCGACAGTCGCGAGCGCATTGAGGATCCGCGTACCGCCTACCAGATCACCTCGATGCTTGAAGGCGCGATCCAGCGCGGCACCGGCACCGCCGTAAGGTCGGTCGGCGTGCCGCTCGCCGGCAAGACCGGCACGTCCAACGAAGCGCGCGACACCTGGTTCATGGGCTACTCGCCGAACCTCGTCGTCGGCGTCTTTGTCGGCTTCGACGAACCGGCGCCGCTTGGCCGCGCCGAAACCGGCGGCCGCACCGCGGCGCCGATCTTCCGCGACTTCATGGCGAAGGCCATCGGCAACAAACCGGCGATCCCGTTCCGCATTCCCTCGGGCATCAATCTCGTCAAGGTCGATCTCAAGACCGGCGCGCTGGCGACGGGCGACGGCGGCGGCGTAATCCTCGAAGCCTTCCGCGAAGGCACCGAGCCGCGCCTCACCTCCTCGACGCCGATGCTCGGCATCGCCGGCGGCATTCTCGGCGGCGGCGATGCCGGCGACATGGACAGCGACATTTCGAGCGACTTTCTGCGCGGCATGGACGGCGACGGGAACGGCGAGGCTGCGGATGGCTTCTCGACGGAAGCCGGTCCGGGCGCCTATGGACCCGCGGCGCGCGGCCCCGTCGACCCCTTCGCGCTGCCGCCCGCGCCCTTCGCCGGCATGCCCGCCGACGAAGCCGTCGAACTCGACCGCCCCGGCGGCGCCCCGCTGGAAGACGAGAGAGACGATCCGCCTGCGGACAATCGCCCGCCGCCCCCCGGCGGCTATGCCGCCGGCGGCGGCGACATCGGCTCCGGCACCGGCGGGCTGTACTGACCATGTCCCCCGAGGCCTTGGCGAAGGGGGGCGACATCGGCTCAGGCACCGGCGGGCTTTACTGAGTGGTTGCGCATTCGGCTTGCGGATCGCGTGAAGAGAGTATCTTTAAGTATTTGTTATATTGTTATTTTTTGACTTGACGAACACACAGGCCATTCCTATTTTAACTATTCTGATAGAAGACGGCCCTGTTCATTCGTCCTTGATGGAAAGCGTGAAAGCGCTACGAGTGGGCGGGGTCATTTTTTTGCGGGGCACGAATGAAGGCCAACTTTGCCATCCTCGTCGATGGCGGATTCATCCGAGTCAAGCTCAAGCAACGCAACAAACATTTTCCAACAGTCGCTGAAATCAACGCGGAAATAGACCGGATCAAGGCAAACCCAGCCTTGGCCGACTACGCGCTTCTCCGGGTCTACTATTACGATGCTCCGCCCGCTTCTGGCGTTCTGACCAATCCAGTGGATAGCGCTCCCGTCGACTTGGCCGCAAATCCAAATTTCGCCGCCAATCTGGGGTTACAGCAAAAAGTGGAAATGCAGCCGGATTTTGCTCTCCGCTCCGGAGAGACTTCTGTGCACGGATGTGCTCTTGGAGATGCCGCGCTCCGGAGTATTGTTGAGAAGGGACCACGCGTTCTGGAGGCGAGGGACTTCGTGCCTAACATAGAGCAGAAGGGGGTCGATCTTCGCATCGGCCTCGATATCGCACGGCTGGCCCTGCGTGGGCTGGCGCAGGTCATTGTCGTTGTGACTGGAGACAGCGACATGGTTCCGGCATTCAAGTTTGCGCGCCGTGAAGGTGTCCGCGTCTATCTTGATCACATGGGGCACGCAGTGAAGCGCGATCTGAAGGCGCATGTAGATCTGGTCCTCTGAGAGGATGGCGAGTCTCTTTACACCGGCCCCCATCCCCCCTATTTTCCGCCTCCAATCGAGGCACAGGAAAATCACCATGCGCGCCGAAACGCAAAATCTCGCCGATGAAATCAAGCAGTCGCTCGCGCTGCTGAGGAGGCATCTTTGACTGGGATGCTGCCCTTCGCCGCTATGACGAACTGACGGCGAAAGCCGAAGACCCCGATCTCTGGAACGATCCGGAAAACGCGCAAAACCTGATGCGCGAACGCACCCGGCTGGAAGAGGCGATCGCCCGCCTGCGCGGCTTCGAGGCGGGCCTTGCCGACAATCTCGAACTGATCGAAATGGGCGAGGCGGAAGGCGATGCCGGCATTGTGACGGAAGCCGAAGAGGCGCTGCGCACGCTGAAAACGCAGACCGACGAAGCCGAGCTCGAAACCCTGCTCGCCGGCGAGGCCGACCAGAACGACACCTATCTCGAAGTCCATGCCGGCGCCGGCGGCACCGAAAGCCAGGACTGGGCGCAGATGCTTTTGCGCATGTACACGCGCTGGGCCGAACGCAAGGGCTACAAGGTCGAGCTGATCGAGCGCCACGAAGGCGAAGAGGCGGGCATCAAATCGGCCACCATCCTCGTCAAGGGCCACAACGCCTTCGGCTGGCTGAAAACCGAATCCGGCGTTCACCGCCTCGTCCGCATCTCGCCCTATGACAGCGCGGCCCGCCGCCACACCAGCTTTTCCTCCGTCTGGGTCTATCCGGTGGTCGACGACAAGATCGACATCGACGTCAGCGAGGCCGATGTCCGCATCGACACCTATCGCTCGTCCGGCGCCGGCGGCCAGCACGTCAACACCACCGACAGCGCCGTGCGCATCACGCACATTCCGACCGGCATTGTGGTCGCCTGCCAGAACGAACGCTCGCAACACAAGAACCGCGCCACCGCCTGGGACATGCTGCGCGCGCGCCTCTACGAAGCCGAATTGCAGAAGCGCGAGGAAGCCGCCCAGGCCGAAGCCGCCGGCAAGACGGACATCGGCTGGGGCCACCAGATCCGCTCCTATGTGCTGCAGCCCTATCAGATGGTGAAGGACCTGCGCACCGGCGTCGAAACGTCGGACCCCGACCGCGTCCTCGGCGGCGACCTCGACCAGTTCATGGCCGCCGCACTCGCCGCCCGCGTCAAGGGCACGACGGCGGAAGTGGAGGATATTGAGTAGCGGCTTTTCAGGTTTAACCTGAATCGTCATTGCGAGCGCAGCGAAGCAACCCAGAAGCGGCAGACTCAGGATTTGCGGCTTCTGGGTTGCTTCGTCGCTTCGCTCCTCGCAATGACGGCGTTGTTTCCATTTGAAAGGGATGCAATCCAGGGCGGTGCCTGAAGTGAGACCCTAACGTCCCACCCGCCCCTTGGGGCGGGTCGAAATTTGCGAGCGGTAGCGAGCAAAGTTCGGGGCGGGGGCCGAGGGCACGTTTGCACTTCCATCTCCCTCCTTCCACACCAAACAGGACCCCGCATGACCGCCCCCGAACATCACGACGTCATCATCCTCGGCGCGGGCGGCGCCGGGCTTTTTTGCGCCGGCGTCGCGGGCGCGCGCGGCCGTTCGGTCCTGGTCCTCGACCACGCGAAAACAATGGCCGAAAAAATCCGCATCTCCGGCGGAGGCCGCTGCAACTTCACCAACCTCCACACCAGCCCGAAAAATTTCCTCTCCGAAAATCCGTCCTTCTGCATCTCGGCGCTGAAGCGCTACACGCAAGCCGATTTCATCGCGCTTGTGAACCGCCACAACATCGCCTGGCACGAAAAGACGCTGGGTCAATTGTTCTGCGACGGCTCCTCGCAACAGATCATCGACATGCTGCGCGCCGAATGCGCGCGCGCCGGCGCCGAGATCCGCCTCGAGACGAAAATCACGGCCATCGAAAAAACCGAAACCGGCTTCCGCGTCACGACAGGCGAGGGCGCGCTCGCCTGCACAAGCCTCGTCGTCGCCACCGGCGGGCTCTCGATCCCGAAGATCGGCGCCACCGGCTTCGCCTACGACATCGCCCGGCAATTCGGCTTGGCGGTCGTCGCGCCGCGCCCGGCGCTCGTCCCCTTCACCTTCGATGCGGGCCTGAAAGCCGAACTCGACGGCCTCGCCGGTGTCGCGGTCGATGCTACTGTTGCCTGCGGCAAGGTGCGCTTCGCCGAGGCGCTGCTCTTCACGCACAAGGGCCTGTCGGGCCCCGCCATCCTGCAAATCTCGTCATACTGGCGGCCGGGCGAGGAGATCGAAGTCAACCTTGCGCCGCACACGGATGTTTTCGCCGCCCTGAAGGAAGCCCGCACCGCGCACCCCAAACAGGATGTCGAAACCGCGCTTGCCCGCCTCATGCCCAAACGCCTCGCCGATCGCTGGTGCGCGCGGGCCGAAGTCACCTCCCGCCTTGCCGACATTTCCGACGCCCGCCTCCGCGCGCTCGCCGAAAGCA
>JAHBYM010000290.1 GCA_019635975.1 Parvibaculum sp.
TCGCCTTCATAGCCTTTCATGCGCGCTTCGGCGGCGCGGGAGATGCCGCCGCTTCCGCCGCCCGACGATGCCGAGACGCTGAGCGAACCGGCGGCAACCGCCGCGTAAGTCTCGCCGTTCCCTGCGCGCATCAGCGCGCCGGCGGCCATCACTTCGGCTTTCACCGTCTGCTCGCGCATCGCGGGCGCGGCAACGGCTTCAGCCACATCGGCGCGCGCCACCGCCGCCGCGCCGCCGCGTACCAGATAGAGGTTCCCCATCTGCGCGTTGCGCGTGTAGCCGGGGCTGACGACGGCCGAGGCCGGGACCGGCGCCTTGCCTTCGTCGGCGCCGTCGCCCATCGCGTCGAAGGCCATTTCCTTCGGGTCGACATGGCCGAGATCGGAACGGCCGAGATAGGAGACGGCGAGTTCGCGGAACACATAATCGAGGATCGAGGTCGCGTTCTTGATCCGGTCGTTGCCCTGCACGAGACCCGCCGGTTCGAAGCGCGTGAAGGTGAACGCCTCGACATATTCCTCCAGCGGCACGCCATATTGCAGCCCGAGCGAAATCGCGATGGCGAAATTGTTCATGAGGCTGCGGAAGGCGGCGCCCTCCTTGTGCATGTCGATGAAGATTTCGCCGATCTTGCCGTCGTCATATTCGCCGGTGCGGAGATAGACCTTGTGGCCGCCCACCAGCGCCTTCTGCGTGTAGCCCTTGCGCCGGTCGGGGAGCTTGGCGCGCGTCTGCTCCGCCGCCTGCACCTGTTCGACAAGCTGCGCCACGCCGCGCTCGGCGACGAAACGGGCGCGTTCCTGCGGCGGCTGCGCCACCAGCGCTTCGACGGCGCTTTCCTCCGCCTCGTCCTCGTCCTCGATCAGTTGCGCGCTTAAGGGCTGCGACAGTTTCGAGCCGTCGCGGTAGAGCGCGTTGGCTTTGAGGGCGAGTTTCCAGGAGAGCATGTAACTTTCCTTGCAATCCTCGACGCTGGCCGCATTCGGCATGTTGATCGTCTTCGAGATCGCGCCCGAGATGAAAGGCTGGGCGGCGGCCATCATGCGGATATGGCTTTCGACCGACAACGCCCGCGTGCCGGTGCGCCCGCAAGGATTGGCGCAGTCGAACACAGCGAGGTGTTCGGGCTTCAGGCCCGGCGCGCCTTCCAGCGTCATCGTCCCGCAGACATGAATGTTGGCGGCGTCGATTTCGGCCTTGGTGAAGCCGAGCGCCCCCAGCATGTCGAAATCGAGATTGTCGGTTTCTTCCGCGTCGAGGCCGAGCACCCCGGTGCAGAACTCTTCGCCGATCTGCCATTTGTTGAAGACGAAACGGATGTCGTAGGCGGTGGCAAGCGCCGCTTCGATCGCCTCGATCTTTTCGTCGGTGAAGCCGCGGGCGCGCAGACGCTCGTGGTTGACGCCCGGCGCATCGGCCAGCGTGCCTTTGCCGACTGCGTAATCGACGATGGCGGCAATCGCCGCATCGTCATAGCCGAGCGTGCGCAGGGCCTGCGGCACGGCGCGGTTGATGATCTTGAAATAACCGCCGCCGGCCAGCTTCTTGAATTTGACCAGCGCGAAATCGGGCTCGATGCCGGTCGTGTCGCAATCCATCACAAGGCCGATCGTGCCGGTCGGCGCGATGACGGTGGCTTGCGCGTTGCGATAGCCGTTGCGCTCGCCCATCGAAACGGCGAGGTCCCAGGCGGCGCGCGCATGATCGACGAGATCGGATTGCGGGCAGTTGGCCGCGTCGAGCGGCACCGGCGTCACGTTGAGGCTTTCATAGCCGGATGTCAGCCCATGCGCGGCGCGGGCATGATTGCGCATCACGCGCAGCATGTGCTCGGCGTTTTCGGCATAACCCGCGAAGGGCCCAAGCTCCTTGGCCATCTGCGCCGAGGTCGCATAGGAAACGCCGGTCATCACGGCCGAAATCGCGCCGGTCAGCGCGCGCGCTTCGTCGGAATCGTAAGATATGCCGCAGGACATCAGGAGCCCGCCGATATTGGCGAAGCCGAGACCGAGCGTGCGGAAGCGATAGGAGCGTTCGGCGATCTCGCGGCTCGGGAACTGCGCCATCAGCACCGAGATTTCGAGCACGATGGTCCAGAGCTTGACCGCATGTTCGAAAGCCTCAACGTCGAAGCGGCCATCGGCCTCGCGGAACTGCATCAGGTTGAGC
>JAHBYM010000291.1 GCA_019635975.1 Parvibaculum sp.
CTCGATGTGCCGATGTATTTCGTCTACCGCGACGGCAAATATATCGACGCGACGGGGCAGAGCTTCCGCGACTTCCTCGACGGCCGCCTGCCGGCGCTCCCCGGCGAGGTGCCGACGCGCGGCGACTGGAACAACCACCTGACGACGATCTTCCCCGAGGCGCGCATCAAGAACTACATGGAAATGCGCGGCGCCGATGGCGGTCCCTGGGCGCGCATCTGCGGGCTTCCCGCTTTCTGGGTCGGCCTTCTCTATGAGCAGTCCTCGCTCGACGCCGCCTGGGATCTCGTCAAGGACTGGACGGACGAGGAACGCCAGAAACTGCGCGACGACGTGCCGAGGCTGGCGCTGAAAACGCCTTTCCGTGGCGGCACGCTGCTCGATGTCGCGCGGCAGGCGGTCGCGCTCTCCCGCGCCGGCCTCGACGCCCGTGCGCAAGGCGACGGCGTCGGCGCCACCGAGGCGATCCATCTCGCCGCGGTGGAAAAAATCGTCGAAACCGGCATCACCCCGGCCGAGGAACTGCTCGCCCTCTATCACGGCCGCTGGAACGGCTCGGTCGATCCGGTGTTCAGGGAATTCGCGTTTTAAGCGTCGGGAGAGAGCGCGTCCGCAAGCAGCGCGGTCACGCGTTCGAGTATTGCCGTTCTACCGAGATTGAGTTCCCGCAATTCGCCCTGGGCAATGGCGTCGAACGCGCGTTCCATCGTCATGAGGACAAGTGCGTCCGCCTCGCGCGAGCAGCCTCCGCCTTCGCCGCGCTGTTTCCTCAGGCTTTCCACAATCTTCAACTGCCGCCGCTGCAGGGCGCGATAGGATTTCTGCGCCGCCGCGTCGTCGGCGACGAGCATGAACATGGCCCTGCGCAAACCGCCCCAGCGAATATGGAGTTCCGCCCCCAGAGCGACGATCCGTCTGGCCATCGCCTCCGGTTCGCCGCCGCCGAGGACTTCGCGTCCGATGGCGTTCCACTCCTCCGACACCCAGGCTTCATAGGCGGCGACAAGCACTTCGTTCTTGTCGCGGAAGTGCTTGTAGAAAGTGCCCGTGGCGTAGCCGGCGCGCGCGGCTATCAAGTCTGCGGTCGTGCCGTGCAGGCCGCGGATGTTGAATTCCTCGGCGGCGGCCGCGACGAGGCGCCGGCGCGTCTCCTCCGGCGCGCCGCGCTTCGGGCGTTCGCTTCCGGCGGTCGGTTTCTTCAAGATCCGGTTCCCCATAGGCGCATGATCCCGAAGTTGACAGATAGTGAGGTCGGGGTCACTATCTTTTTAGTGAGATACATCTCACCAAAGGCGCTTCGACAACGGGAAGGCGGTTCTGCGATGAAGATCGGGAAGGGAGACACGGCGATCGTCACCGGCGCCTCGCGCGGATTGGGCGTCTTCGTCGCCAGAGCGCTGGCCGAACGCGGAGTGAAGCTCGTCGTCGCGGCGCGTTCGGGCCGGGCCCTTGAGGAGGTGGCGGCGCAGCTGCGGGCTGCGGGTGGCGATGTCGTCACGGTGCCGGCCGACATGGGCGATCCTGAATCGATAGCCGAACTGGCGGCCAAGGCGGAGGAGCATTTCGGCGGCGTCGACATTCTCGTCAACAATGCCGGCATCGAATCGACGCTGCGCTACGACCTGCGCGACGCGGAAGAAATCCGGCAGATGATCACGATCAACCTCACAGGCCCGATGGAGCTGACCCGCATCGTGCTGCCCGGCATGATCGAACGCGGGCGCGGTCACATCGTCAATATCGCATCGGTGGCAGGTCTGATGCCGTCGGCGTATGAGGAACCTTATACAGCGACCAAGTACGGTCTCGTCGGCTTCACCAAATCGCTCCGGCTGACGGCGCAGGACTGCAATTGGAATGTCGGCGCGTCCGCCATCTGTCCGGGTTTCATGGCGGGGACTGGCATCTACGAGGACATGAAAAATCGCTTTGGTGTAACGGCGCCGGCCAGCATGGGGACGATGAGCGCCGAACGGATCGGCCCGGCCGTCATTCGCGCCATCGAGAAGGACCTGCCCGACGTCATGCTCATGAGGGGCCGCCCGCGCATCGTTGCGGGTTTGGCGACCATGGCGCCGCGTCTGTTCGAACGGCTTGTGAAGACGGTGGACTCGGGCAGTGCCTTCCGAAGGATTGCACAGGAGAGGGCGAAACTGCACGACGCGAG
>JAHBYM010000292.1 GCA_019635975.1 Parvibaculum sp.
GCGCTCGGCATGATCCGCCAACTTTATTGGGAGAGCACCGACAACACCTATGAAGAGCAGCTCAATCTCGAGCGGCAGCTTCAGCGGACGGCGGGCAATGGCGACGACTTCAAGGAGGGTGTGCGCGCCTTCCTCGAGAAGCGTCCGGCGCAGTTCAAGGGCAACTAGCCGACAATGCAGCTCGCCAGCAGGGCGAGGAACATCACGGCAATGAAGAAGATCATGTGAGGCATATTTATCTTTCGGGCCGCGCGTCCTGTTTCCCGGGGCGCGCGGCCTTTTTGCGCGGGCTCCGATTTTTCCGGGGTGCGGGCTTTGCCGCCTTGGCCGCCAGCGCGGCGTCGAGTGCCTTGCGGGCCCAGTCGATCAATTCATCGGGCTCGTCATAGAGCCGTTCCGGCAGCTCATAATACGACATGGCAATCGTCTTGCCCGAGGGCGGCTCATAAATGAAGGGGCCACTGCCCTCCGCTTCGTAATCGACACGGTTGCGATCATCGACCTTGAAGAAGAGTGTTTCCCCGGCAACAAGGCCGAACATTAAATCGTCCAGATAGACGCCGGCCCCACCGAACATGTTGCGAATACGGACCGGCCCCAAAGGCTCAAGCTGCTCGGCCACAAACTCCTTGTATTCAGTGCTGACGGCCATGCCGGTCAGGCCGTTGCCGGGACGATGGTCACGCTTTCGCCGCAACCGCAGGCGTCGGTCTGGTTCGGATTGTTGAAGCGGAAACCGGAAGCGAACTTGTCCTCTTCGTAGTCCATCTCGGTTCCAAGCAGAAACAGGATCGCCTTGGGGTCGATCAAAATCCGGACGTCGCGATCCTCAACTACCTCATCGAGCGGGTTGGCGGATTCGGCGTATTCCATCGTGTATTCCATACCGGCACAGCCGCCATTCTTCACACCGATGCGAACACCGATATACTTGCCGTCCGACGCAGCCATGATCTCCTTCATGCGCGCGGCGGCGGCTTCGGTCAACGAGATTGCTTTCGGCATCTGTCTGGCCATTGTCGGCTCCATCAGAACATGTTCAACGCTACGCGCGCTTCGTCGGACATACGACTCGGATCCCAGGGCGGGTCGAAAGTCATGTTGACCCGCACATCGGCGATGCCTTCGACGGTTCGCACAGCGTCCTCGACCATGATCGGCATGGTCCCGGCCACCGGGCAGCCCGGCGCCGTCAGCGTCATGTCGATGACAACGTCGCGATCGTCGGAAATATCGACCTTGTAGATCAGGCCGAGTTCATAGACATCGACCGGGATTTCGGGGTCGTAAACCGTCTTGAGCGCGGCAATGATGTCGTCGGTGATCTGGTCTATCTCTTCCTGCGGGATCGCCGAAGCGCGCGGGGGCCCCTCGGCGCCGGGCGGTACCGTTTCCGCGTTTTCCATCATGTTCGCGTCTTCGGCCATGATCCGTTATCCAAAGAATTTCTTGCTGTCGATCAACGCGTCGACCAGCCGGTCGACTTCGTCGAGCGTATTGTACATCGCGAAAGAGGCCCGCGTCGTCGCACCGACGCCGAACCGCTCCATTGCCGGCTGGGCACAGTGATGACCCGCCCGGACCGCGACGCCCGCCCTGTCGATGACGGTGGCAATGTCATGCGGATGGGCGTTGTCCATCACAAACGAAACGATGCTTCCCTTCGCCTTTGTCGTGCCGACGATGCGCAGACTGTTGATTTCCGAAAGGCGCCGGGTCGCATAGTCCCTCAAATCCGCTTCATGGGCCGCAATCCTCTCTCGGCCGACACTTTCGATATAGGAAAGCGCCGCGCCAAGGCCAATAGCCTGAACGATGGGCGGCGTACCGGCCTCGAAGCGGTGCGGCGGTGCGGCGTAGGTGACGCCATCCATGCCGACCTCACGGATCATCTCGCCGCCGCCGCGATAGGGCCGCATCGTCTTCAAATGCGCCGATTTTCCGTAAAGCAGGCCGATGCCGGTCGGCCCATATAGCTTGTGGCCGGTCCCGACGAGAAAATCGCAATCGAGATCACGCACATCAATCGGCAGATGAACGATGCCCTGGCAGCCGTCCACCAGCACCGGCACGCCACGCTCATGCGCCATGCGGATCATCGTCTTCATCGGCGTGATCGTGCCGAGTGCGTTCGACATCTGCGTCACGGCGACGAATTTGGT
>JAHBYM010000293.1 GCA_019635975.1 Parvibaculum sp.
TTCCTGATCCCCCGCGCCGACGAGCATCAGGGCGAATATGTGCCGGCCCATGCCGAAAGGCTGCGCTGGCTGACCGGCTTCAACGGCTCGGCGGGGCTTGCCATCGTGCTGATGGACAAGGCGGCGATCTTCATCGACGGGCGCTACACGCTGCAGGTGCGCGCACAGGTCGACATCGACACCTTTGCGCCGCAGCACCTGATCGAGGAACCGCCGTCGCGCTGGATCGAGGAGAACCTCCCGAAAGGCGCGCGGCTCGCCTACGACCCCTGGCTGCACACAATCGACGCGGTGGCGCGGCTTGGAAAGGCCGCGGAAAAAGCCGGCGGCACGCTGGTGCCGGTGGACAGCAATCCGCTCGACACGATCTGGACCGACCAGCCCGCCGCGCCGACGGCCAGGGTCGCACCGCATCCGCTCGACTATGCGGGCGAGGCGGCATCCGACAAGATCAAGCGGCTGGCATCCGGCCTGATGAGCACGGATGCCGACGCCGCGATGCTGACCATGCCGGATTCGATTGCCTGGCTTTTCAACATCCGGGGCGCCGACGTGCCACATACGCCGCTGCCGCTCTCCTTCGCGCTGCTGCATGAAGACGGCCATGCCGAACTCTTCATCGACGAGCGGAAGATCGACGACGCGGCGCGCGCCCATCTCGGCAATGTCGTGCGCATTCGCCCGCGCGACGAGTTGGGACAGGCGCTGGACGAACTGGGCGGCAGGAAAAAGACCGTGCTGGTCGATCCCGCGACCTGCGCTTCATGGATCGACGACCGGCTGCGCGCCGCCGGCGCCGAGGTGAAGCGTGGAACGGACCCGTGCGAATTGCCGAAGGCCTGCAAGAACGAGGCGGAAGTCGCCGGCACCCGCGCCGCGCATCTGCGCGACGGGCGGGCGCTGACGAAATTCCTCGCCTGGCTGGCGCGCGAGGCGCCGAAGGGCAAGGTCGACGAGATCGAGGCGGCGCAACGCCTCGAAGGCTTCCGCTCGGCGACCGGCGAATTGAAGGACCTGAGCTTCGACACGATTTCGGGCGCCGGCGCCAATGGCGCCATCGTCCATTACCGCGTCACCGAGGGCACCAACATGCCCTTGAAGCCGGGCGAACTCTTTCTGGTGGACTCCGGCGCGCAATACCTCGATGGCACGACCGACGTAACGCGCACGGTGGCGATCGGCACACCCGATGCCGAACAACGCGACCGCTTCACCCGCGTGCTGAAAGGCCATATCGGCATCGCCACCGCGCGCTTCCCCGAAGGCACGTCCGGCGCGCAGCTCGACGCCTTCGCGCGCATGGCCTTGTGGAAATCCGGCCTCGACTACGACCACGGCACCGGCCACGGCGTCGGCAGCTATTTGTCCGTACACGAAGGACCGCAGCGCATATCGAAGATGGGCCACCAGCCCTTGAAGCCCGGCATGATCGTCTCGAACGAACCCGGCTACTACAAGACCGGCGGCTACGGCATCCGCATCGAAAATCTCTGCGTGGTGACGCCGCCCGCGCCCATCGACGGCGGCGAGCGCATGATGATGGGCTTCGAAACGCTGACGCTGGCGCCGATCGACCTCGCGCTGGTGGAAAAGAGCCTGCTGACGGACGAAGAAGTCGAATGGCTCAACGCCTATCATGCCCGCGTCCGCGGCGCGCTGGCGGACGGTCTCGACGCGGAGACGAAAGCCTGGCTCGAAGAGGCAACGCGGGCGATTTGATTGCTCAGCCGCGCAGCAACCGAAACCCCTGCCTCAGCTTCAACGGCAGGCGCGCGTAAAGCGTCTTGAGCGCGGGGCGCAGATGCGCGGCGTAGAACCACGACGCATAGCCCGGCCAATCCAGCACCAGCCCGTAGTCGCGCACTTTGACGCGGCGGTTCGACCAGGCGAGCTTGTAGTCGTCGGCGGGCGGCAGCGGATCGTATTCGCCGACATCCGCCGCCTCGACGCAAGAGCGGATCGTCAGTTCGGTGACGACGAAGCCGGGGCTGTGTTTGGCGAAGTCCGGCGAGAAGGCGCCCATGAAAGCGTAGTGGACGCCGCCGTGGCGGAAGCCGACTTCGATGGCGGCCGTTTCCCCGCCGACCGCCAGATGCGAAACGACGAGACCGGAGCGCAGGCCCGCATCGCCCGCCAGTTCCGTCAGGCAGGCTTC
>JAHBYM010000294.1 GCA_019635975.1 Parvibaculum sp.
CCCATAAGCCCTAGACTGCGCCCAAACGCCATTCAATCCTTTCGGGAATGCCCATGTTCGTCCACTTCTTCCATGAACTCAAAAAAGCCAACGTGCCGGTCAGCTTGCGCGAATACCTGACCCTGCTCGAGGCACTGGACGCCGATGTCATCGAGCGCCGCGTCGAGGATTTCTACTACCTCTCGCGCTCGGCGCTGGTGAAGGACGAACGCAATCTCGACAAGTTCGACGTCGTTTTCGGTCATGTCTTCAAGGGGCTGGAGCTTGTCGGCGACGGCGAGATCGCCAACATCCCCGAAGAATGGCTGAAGGCGCTGACCGAAAAATTCCTGACCGACGAAGAGAAAGCGCAGATCGAAGCGCTGGGCGGCTGGGAAAAAATCATGGAGGAGCTGCAAAAGCGCCTCGAGGAACAAAAGAAGCGCCACGAAGGCGGCAACAAATGGATCGGCACCGGCGGCACTTCTCCTTTCGGTGCAAATGGTTACAACCCCGAAGGTGTGCGCATCGGTCAGAAGGAAGGCCGCCACGGCAAGGCCGTCAAGGTCTGGGACAAGCGCGACTACAAGAACCTCGACGACCAGGTCGAGCTCGGCACCCGCAACATCAAGGTCGCCTTGCGCCGCCTGCGCCGCTTCGCCCGCGAAGGCGCGCCGACGGAACTCGATCTCGACGGCACCATCAAGGCGACCGCGCATCAGGGCTATCTCGACCTGATCATGCGCCCCGAGCGCCGCAACAAGATCAACGTGCTGATCTTTTTCGACATCGGCGGCTCGATGGACAGCCACATCAAGCTTTGCGAGGAACTCTTCTCGGCCGCGCGCTCGGAATTCAAGAACCTCGAATATTTCTACTTCCACAATTGCCTTTATGAAGGCGTCTGGAAGGACAACCGCCGCCGTCACACCGAAAAAATGTCGACTTGGGACGTGCTCCACAAATATCCGTCCGACTACAAGGTGATCTTCGTCGGCGACGCCACCATGTCGCCCTACGAAATCACCTATGCCGGCGGTTCGGTGGAACACTGGAACGAAGAGCCCGGCGGCATCTGGCTCGAGCGCGTCAACCAGATCTATGAAAGCGCCATCTGGATCAATCCGATCCCCGAGCGCCACTGGGAATACACGCCCTCGCTGCAGATCATCAAACAGATCATGGGCGAGCGCATGTTCCCGCTGACGCTCGAAGGTCTCGACCACGCGATGCGCGAGCTCTCGCGCTAGCGCCGCGTGTCGCTGTCGATCCGTCCGTCAACCAGATGCACATTGCGCGGCGCGGAATCGGCGAAGTCCTTGTCATGCGTAACCGCGATCACGGTGCGACCCTGCTTCGCGGCGAGATCGGCGAATATGCCCTGCACGATTTCGCTGTTGCGCATGTCGAGATTGCCGGTCGGCTCGTCGGCGAGGATCACCGCCGGATCGTTCGCAAGCGCCCGGGCAACGGCCACACGCTGGCGCTGTCCGCCCGAAAGCTGGTCCGGCCGCTTCTTCGCCTGATCCTCGATCTCGAAATCCTTCAGCAACGACATGCCGCGCGCGTGAATCTCATCGTCATCGAGCTGTCCGAGCCTTTGCATCGGCAGCGTCACATTGTTCAGCACCGTGAATTCAGGCAACAGAAAGTGAAACTGGAAAACGAAGCCGAGCTTGGCGAGCCGTACATCCGCCAGCCGATCGGACGAAAATCCCGTCGTATCGACGCCGTCGATCAGAACCTGGCCCCTGGTCGGCAGGTCGAGCAGCCCGAGCAGATAGAGCAGCGACGACTTGCCCGACCCGGACGGTCCGGTAACGCTGACGAATTCGCCACGCCGGATGATGAGATCGATGTCGCGCACCAGTGTCACAGGCACCGTTTCCTGGAGAATGCGTGTCACGCCCTTGAGCGCGATGACCGGCGCCTCGCCGCCCGCGTTCATGTCGCACCCCGGATGATATCGACCGGCCGCACGGCCGCCGCCTTGCGCGCCGGGAACCATGCCGCCACGACTGCGGAGACCAACGCGAAGGCGCCGCCGACGCCAAACTGGAAGGGCCCCTTTTCGAGCGGCAGCTTCTGCGTATCCATCAGGCCCGGCACCGTTATTTCGACGGTCCCCAGCATCTGCAACAAAACGAGTCCGAGGCCCCAGCCGAGAAACATTCC
>JAHBYM010000295.1 GCA_019635975.1 Parvibaculum sp.
AAGCGGCGCATCTGGTCGCGGATCGCGTCGTAGGTTTCTTCAAGTCCCGTATCGCCAAAGGTCGCGGCGCCGGCATTGGCGGCGATCAGTTCGGCCAGCCGCGCGCGCACGGCCGTCGTGAAGCCGGCGCTTGCGAGCCGGCGCACTGCCGGTGCGGCACGGAACGCGGCGACATCTTCCTCCGTCAGCCCGAGATCGGCGGGACGCACCGTCTCGCCCTGGCTCATCGGAATGCCGCCCGCAAGCTGGTTCAGATATTCGCCGAAGGCGGCCTGCACCAGCAGCGCCTCGAATTCGCCGAGGCGCTTCTCGCCGCTCATGTGCGCGGCATAGGCCGCCATCTGGCGCAGCGCCTCCACATAGGTCGCCATCCAGGCAAAACCATGCACCGCGAACTGTTCGCGCTCGATCGCCGCGGCCGAGACCTTGCCGTCCTTCGCCACCAGCGCGAAGACCGATGCCCGCGCTTTCGCCAGCAGTGCGTCGGCGGCGTCGACCGCTTGCGGCGTCAGCGCCAGCAGGTCGGCGAGCCGTGGCTCCTCCCCGGCTCGGGCGGCGGATTTGGCGGCGGCGCTTTCGGCAGGGCTCATGGGGTGAACTCGTCTCGATGACTGTGTAAAAAGGCGGGAAGCGGCGGGTCCGGCGGCATGGCGCCGCCCTCTCGATGTCTATATATCTCGAACACCCCCGTCCGGCCAGCCGGGCGGGAGGCATGCGGCGAAGGGCCCCGGCGGCCCGCAAACGGGGGTTCGATGGACAACACCAAGGTTGTCGGCCTTGTGGTCGGGGCGCTTCTGGTGGCGCTTTCGGTGCTGATGCTGGTGCCGATCCTGGCGGAACTTGTCGCCAATAGCGGCGACTGGCAGGCCTTTCTGGGCAGCGCCGTCATCACCGGCTTTGTCGGCGGAGCATTGATGCTCGCCAACCAGACGGAAGACCGCGATCTCGGCCACCGCGCCACCTTTCTCGTCACCGTGCTGTCCTGGCTTTCGGTCGGCGCCTTCTCGGCGCTGCCCTTCGCCCTGTCGCGCGTCGGCATGTCCTATCCGGACGCCTTTTTCGAAGCCATGTCGGGCTTCACCACCACCGGCGCCACCGTGATGAGCGGCCTCGACATGACGCCGCCCGGCCTTCTCCTCTGGCGCTCGCTTCTGCAATGGGTCGGCGGCATCGGCATCATCGTCACCGCGGTCGCCATTCTGCCATTCCTCCGCGTCGGCGGCATGCAGCTCTTCCGTACCGAGAGCACCGACCGCTCCGACAAGGTGCTGCCGCGGCCCGGACAGATCGCGGTTGCCATCGGCGAGGTTTATCTGCTGCTGACGCTTCTCTGCGCGCTTGCCTATATGCTGGCCGGCATGCTGCCGTTCGACGCGCTCAACCACGCGATGACGACGGTCGCCACCGCCGGTTATTCGACGCATGACGCCTCGTTTGCGCATTTCGACAGCGCGGCGATCGAGTGGATCGCCATCGTCTTCATGATTTCAGGCGCCGTACCGCTGGTGCTTTACGTCCACACCGCGCGCGGCACCGGCGAGACATTGTGGGGCGATCCGCAGGTGCGCACCTTCATCGTCATTCTCGCCGTCGTTTCGATCGTGATGGCGCTGTGGCTGGCGGCGCGGGGCGATTATTCCTTCTTCACGGCGCTGCGCTACACCGCCTTCAACGTCACCTCGATCGTCACCACCACCGGATTTGCCAGCACCGACTACACGGCCTGGGGCCCCTTTGCCGTCATGGCGTTCCTCTTCCTGATGTTCATCGGCGGCTGCACCGGTTCGACCTCGGGCGGCATGAAGATCTTCCGCCTGCAGGTGCTCGCGATGCTCCTGCGCACACAGGTCCGGCAGACGCTTTATCCGCATGTC
Source organism: Parvibaculum sp. (assembly GCA_019635975.1). Classification (GTDB taxonomy): domain Bacteria; phylum Pseudomonadota; class Alphaproteobacteria; order Parvibaculales; family Parvibaculaceae; genus Parvibaculum. Next base: position 1,875 of record JAHBYM010000295.1, read on the forward strand.
GCGCAGACGTTGCGCTACGGCAACCGCACGGTCAGCCGCGACATCGTCTTTTCGGTCGCCTTGTTCGTCTTCGTCTATCTGGCCTCCATGGTCGCCGTCGCGCTGGCGCTGGCGGCTTTCGGCCTCGACTTCATCACCGCGCTATCTTCCGCCATCACCTCGATCGCCAATGTCGGCCCCGGCCTCGGCCCGATTGTCGGCCCCGCCGGCAATTTCGCGACGCTGCCCGACGGCGCCAAGATCGTCATGGCGCTCGCCATGCTGCTCGGCCGCCTCGAA
>JAHBYM010000296.1 GCA_019635975.1 Parvibaculum sp.
GCCTCGTCGATCGCCCGTTTCAGCTCGTTTGTCATGTCCCCCCGTTTTGACTTGGCCCCGCCCGATGGGGGATGATGGCCGAAACCCCATCATCCGGCAAAGGCTCGACATGAAATATCTGCACACGATGGTGCGCGTCGGCAATCTCGACAAGGCGCTCGAATTTTATTGCGACAAGCTCGGCCTCGAAAATCTCGGCCGCTACGACAATGAGGGCGGCCGCTTCAGCCTGGTCTTCCTCGCCGCCCCCGGCCAGAAGGAAGCGCAGGTCGAACTGACATGGAACTGGGACGAGGAAGAACTCGGCGAGGGCCGCAATTTCGGCCATCTGGCCTATGAGGTCGAGGACATCTACGCGATCTGCGACCGGCTGATGAAGGCCGGCGTCACCATCAACCGCCCGCCCCGCGACGGCCGCATGGCCTTTGTCCGTTCGCCGGACAATATATCCATCGAATTGCTGCAAAAGGGCGGCGCGCTGGCCCCCGCCGAGCCCTGGGCCTCGATGCCGAATACGGGTCACTGGTAGGCGGCTTTGTGCTAGGCTTGCACCCATGACACGCGGAAGCCTCATAACGGCCCTGGTGGCGGCGTTTCTGGCTGGAGCGGGCGGCGCACTGGCCGATCCGGCGGCACAGTTCCATTACGGCCTCGACGACAGCATGCGGCCGAACGTCTACGGCGCGCCCGGCTTCCAGAACCAGACACCCAATGAATGGGGACGGCCGGGCGGTGCGCCCTCGGATGCAGTGCCCTATTCGCGCATCTTCCCCGAACGAAGCGGCTTCGGCAGCAGCCGCGACCCCGCCCGCGATCCGCAGGGCGCCTGCCGCACCGTGATGATGAATGCGCCCGACGCCGTCGGCCGCATGGCCAACTGGCACGCCGTCGAATGCCGCGACGCGCAGGGCCGGAACTACATACTGCCCGGCAGCCAGACCAATCTCGGATATTACTGAGCGGATGCACAAGCGGCGGGGCGATCCATGCGCATGACATCGGGCCGATGGGCGCCCGTGTGCGCGTTGCTGATCCTTCTGGCCGGTTGCGCCGAGCCTGCGCCGCGTGAAGCGCCGGACGGCATCGAACTGACTCCACTGAAAACCTACGGCACGCTTGAGAGCCGCGCGATGATGTGGGCGGCCGGCCTGTCGGGCATTGGCGTCGAACACAGCGTCGATTGCTACCGGATGATCTATCGCACGCGAAGCGCCGACGGCCGCGAGATCACGGTGAGCGGATTGCTGGCCCTGCCGCACGGCGCGACGGCGCGGCATCTGGCGAGCTTCCAGCACGGCACCTCGACATCGCGCGACCGCGTGCCCTCGGCGCTGGACGGAACCGGCGTTGCCGCGGCCATCCTCTTTGCCGGCAATGGCTATGCGCTGATCGCGCCCGACTATATCGGCCTCGGCGTCTCCGGCGAGATCCACCCCTATCTGGTCGCCGAAGACGCGGGCCGCGCGGTGATCGACATGATCGCGGCGGCGCGGCGGATCGACGGCGTGCCCGACGGACCGGTTTTCCTCTCCGGCTTTTCGCAAGGCGGTCAGGCGAGCCTCGCGGCCTTGCGCCTGCTCGAAGAAAACGGCGAAAGCGCGTTGGGCGCGGCCCCCGTGTCGAGCGCCTACGACTTGCGCAACATCTCGCTCGGCGCGGCGCTGGCCGGCGGCGCGCAATCGCATGCACTTTATCTGGCGTATATGGCGCGGGGATACGCCGCCCGCTACGGCCAGCCGGTGGAGAGCGTATTGACGCCCGAACATGCCGTGCTGGTGGAGGAGCTTTTCGGCAATCCGCATTCGCCGTCGGAAATCATCACCAGCCTGCCCGCCGAACCGCGCAAAATGTTCAACGCGGAATTTCTCGACGCCTTCGACAACGGCAAGCCGAACTGGCTGCTCGACGCCATCGCGGCAAACGATGTCAGCAACTGGGCCCCCGCGCGCCGGTCAGGCTCTATTACGGCACGGAAGATGTCGATGTCGTGCCCGAGGAAGCGCTGAACGCCGAAAGCGCCATGCGGGCAAGGGGCGCGGATGTGCAGGCCGTCGATCTTGGCCCGCTCGATCATGAAAATGCGATGCTGGCGGCCGCGCCGCTGATCCTCGCCTGGCTCGGGGAGCTCGCGGCGGCGGAAAATGATGGTACG
>JAHBYM010000297.1 GCA_019635975.1 Parvibaculum sp.
GTTATGCTCGCCCATGGCGGCGGGCAGACACGCCATGCTTGGCAAGCCTGCGGTAAAAGGTTGGGGGAAAACGGGTATTACGCCGTCGCCGTCGATTTACGCGGGCACGGCGAAAGCGACTGGTCTCCGGACGGAGACTACAGAATGGAGCGTTTCGCGGAGGATATCCTCGACGTCGCGGACGGCTTCTCCGCACCTCCGGTCCTGGTCGGCGCATCTCTGGGCGGCATCGCGGGCATGATCGCGCAGGGAGAATACACAAAGGCCGGACGGCGCGGGTTTGCGGCGCTGGTCCTCGTCGACATCACCCCTCAGATGAACATAGAGGGGGTTCAAAAAATCCTCGGATTCATGTCGTCGAATCTGGAAGAAGGCTTCGCATCGCTTGAGGAAGCGGCCGATACGATCTCGCGCTACATGCCCGGCCGGCCTCGCCCCGAAAACCTGAGCGGACTGGCAAAGAACCTTCGCCTCAGGGAAAACGGCCGCTACTACTGGCATTGGGATCCACGCTTCATCACCGGCACGCAAAAGCCGCAAGGCAGCCGCGAACCCGAACGCCTCCAGATGGCGGCACGTTCCCTGAAAATACCGACGCTCCTCGTCCGGGGCCGCGACAGCGACCTCGTGACGGTCGAAGCGGCGCGGCAATTCGCCGAAATTGTTCCTCATTCCGAGTTTATCGATGTCGCAAATGCGGGCCATATGGTGGCTGGCGACAAGAACGACATATTTACAAGCGCCGTTCTGGATTTTCTGACGCGAATGGCACCTGCCGCGAGTGCATCGTAGCCTCAGCCCGGGTGGATTCATTCCCGCGTATACGTCTTCGACAGATGAAGACAAGCCAAACAAATAAAGATCGAGAAGGGGAAGGGAGAAAGCCGATGTCGAATCTGGTTCTTCGCAAGGACAGCGGGCGTATTTGTACGCTGACGCTCAATCGTCCGGAAACCTTGAACGCGCTCAATGTCCCGCTGTTCGAAGAATTGCGCGGGCATGTAGATGCGCTTCGTGGACAGGTTCACGAGGTGGCATGCGTCGTCATCACGGGCGCGGGCAAGGCTTTTTCAGCCGGCCACGATCTGAAGGACATCCAGAAGGGCGAGCGTCCGCCGGAACCGCATTTCCAGGCGAAGACCATTCAGGCGCTGGCCGAACTGCCGCAACCGGTCGTCGCCTGCATCCGCGGGCATTGCTATACTGGCGGACTGGAGCTTGCGCTCGCGGCAGACATCATCATCGCCGCGCGCTCCGCCAAGTTCGGCGACACGCATAGCAAGTGGGGACTGAGCCCGCTCTGGGGCATGACGCAAAGACTGCCGCGTCGCGTCGGGCTGTCGAAGGCCAAGCAGATGATGTTTACCTCCGATATTTTTGCGGCGGAGGTGGCCGAGCGCATGGGGCTGGTCGACATTTGTGTCGACGATGCCGAACTGGAACAGGCGACAAACGACCTTGCTCAGCGTATCGCCACTAATTCGACCTACAGCAACCAGGTCAACAAAGGTCTGCTGAGCGCGACCGACGGCATGACCGCCCAGGCGGGGCTGGCCTACGAACTCGCGCATAGCCCCGGTGCCTGTTACGACGCGCGCGAACGGGTCGCCTCATTCGGAAAAAAATGACGGCGGCCACGCGCCGCGCCGCCTTCGACCTTATGTGGCGGGTGGAAGTTTTCCACCCGCCTCCTCCAGGTTCAGCCCGGGATTCTTACCGGCAATGCCTCATAGCCCTTGATGAAGTTGGAAAAGACCCGCTTTGGTTCATCGACCACTTCGATCGGCTTGTCGGGCCAGCGCTTCAGGATTTCTTCCCAGACAATGCGGAGTTGCATTTCCGCCAAGCGGTTGCCGACGCAGCGATGAATGCCGAAGCCGAAGGAGAGATGCTGACGCGGCCTTGCACGATCGATGATGAAACGGTTCGGCTCGTCGATCGCCTCCTCGTCCCGGTTACCCGAGACGTACCACATGACAACCCTGTCACCCTTCTTGATCCGCTTGCCGGCCAACTCGGTATCCTGTAGCGCGGTGCGGCGCATGTGGGTGAGCGGCGTCTGCCAGCGGATGATTTCCGGTATCATGGTTTCAACGAGCGCCGGATTTTCGCGCAGCTTCCTGTACTGATC
>JAHBYM010000298.1 GCA_019635975.1 Parvibaculum sp.
CTGCCGCTCCACGAAACCGCAAACCTCCTCGCCGGCGCCGGCTACCCGCTCTGGAAGCGGTGAGGAATCTCGCTGCACCGTCGACATTCGCGGGACAGAAGCTCCACATCAGCCACACTTCAACAAAATCAGGCACTTTCCCCGTCTGGCCTCATTGCGCGCAACAATGCTAGGATCGGTTCCACAGAAACGAGGGTGAAATTGGGGGCGTCGGCTGCGCGGGGGTGCGGCGGGTGCAAATCGGGAATTTGATGTCCGAAGAAGTCTTGATCAATGTCGGCCCCGGCGAAACGCGCGTCGCGGTCATCGAAGACGGCCGGCCCGTCGAGCTCTTTCTGGAGCGCACGATGGAAGACGACCTGAAGGCGAAGACCGGCCGCGCCGGCCATTCGCTGATCGGCAACATCTTTCTCGGCCGCGTCCAGCGCGTGCTGCCCGGCATGCAGGCGGCCTTCGTCGATGTCGGCCTCGAACGCGCCGGCTTCCTCGGCGCGCGCGAGGCGCGCTGCCTCTGCGAGCTCACCGGGCTCGACGAGGGCGTGCTGCCGCCGATCAGCGCCTGCGTGCAGGAAGGGCAGGCGATCCTGGTGCAGGCCGTCAAGGATCCGATCAGCGACAAGGGCGCGCGTCTCTCCGCCAACGTCACCATTCCGGGCCGCCTGCTGGTGCTGGTTCCGAACCAGTCCGGCGTCGCGCTGTCGCGCCGCATCGAGGACGAGGCCGAGCGCGAAAGGCTGACGGCGCTGGTCGAGGAAATGGTCGAGCGCTTCAACCCGATGGGCGTCACCGGCGAACCGGCGGGCTTCATCGTCCGCACCGCCGCCATCGGCGCGACGACGGAAGACATCGCCGCCGATGCGCGCCAGCTCGCCGAGGAGTGGCGCAAAGTGCGCGAAACCGAAAAGCGTTCCACGGCGCCCTGCGTCGTCTTCCACGATCTCGACCCCGTCTCGAAGACCTTGCGCGATTGCGTCAGCGCCGACACCGCGCGCGTGCTGATCGACGATGCCGATGCCTTCGGCGAAGCGCAGCGCTATTGCCGCCGCGCCATGCCCGAAATGATCGACCGCGTGCAATTGTTCAATGGGCCGGGTTCCCTGTTCTCGCTATATGACGTGGACGGAGAAATCGAGGCCGCGCTCGAGCCGCGCGCCGAGCTGCCGTCGGGCGGCTGGATCACCGTCGAGACGACCGAGGCCTTGACCGCGATCGACGTCAATTCGGGTCGCTACACGGCGGCCACCGGCCTTGAGGAAACCAGCGTCAAGATCAACCTCGAAGCGGTCGATGAAATCGTCTACCAGCTCCGCCTGCGCGGCACCGGCGGCATCGTCGTCATCGACTTCATTCATTTGAACGATCCGGTAAACATCCAGAAGGTTCTCGACGCGCTCAATGAAGGCTTCGCGAAGGATCGCGTGCCGACGCAGATTTCCGGCATGTCGGAATTCGGCCTTGTCGAAATGACGCGCAAGCGCGTCCGCGAACCGCTCGACAAATTATTGACCGAGCCGGCCTATGCCTGCGGCCGTCCGCGCCGCAAGACCTGCGCGACGGTCGCCAACGATCTCCTCCGCCGCATCGCGCATGTCGCGCAGGTGACGCCCGGCCGTCCTCTTGTCGCGCGCGCCGCCGCCGAAGTCGTCGACTGGCTCGAGCGCGGCAACCCCTACCTCATCGATCGGCTTCGCCGGAAGGTTGCGGTCGAGGTCAGCCTGGTCGGCGAGGGATCTTTTCCGCGCGAGCGGATCGACGTTGCGACAGTGCAGTGACAGATTTTTGACAGATCGATGACAGAGACCGGGGAAAAGTCCAACGTCGTGAAGCTGCGCAGCCCGCGGCCATGTCCTGTCTGCGCCAAAAAGTCCGCGCCCGCCTTCCATCCCTTCTGTTCCAAGCACTGCGCCGACGTCGATCTCAACCGCTGGCTGAAAGGCGCCTATGCGATTCCGGCCGTCGAGCCGCCGGACGACTGGGACGAGGAGGCCGCGCGCGACGACGGCGAAGACCGCTAAGCCATTGGCCCCATTTGTTTTCCAGTCCCGCTGGACAGTCCGGATTCGATCTCTTATAACCCGCAAACCTCGCCGCGGCCGGCCCCGTTCGGGCCCGCTTCGGAGCTTCCGCCC
>JAHBYM010000299.1 GCA_019635975.1 Parvibaculum sp.
CCCGGGATCGCCGTTCCAGCGGTATCCCCGCGCCTTGAGAACATCCTTGAGGTCGAAGGGCGAGTTTTCCGCCCATATGCGCCAAGAAACGGCACGAGCGCCTTCCAGGAGGCGACTCAGCCCCGTGACGCCAGATCGAGGGAGCGGCATAGCTAGCAGCTCGACCGTCGCAAGACAGTCGTGCATCGCGCGGTGGCGGTCGTAGAAAAAGCCGGCGGCTTGAGCGAGATAGGCGAGCTTCGTGCCCTCGAACCCCTCCGATGCCCAATCGATCTGGCTAAGCGAGCAGGCCCAAGGCTTCGTCGAGAACACGTCGCTGAATCGTTCAAGAAAGCGGCGATCGAAAGCGGCGTTATGCGCGATGACGAGCGAAGCCGGCGCCGCGAATGTGGCCACTACGGCCGGATCGATAATCCGGCCGGCCACCATCTCGTTAGTTATGCCCGTGATCGCGGTGATTTCTGGTCCGATAGGCTCGCTCGGCTGACGCAGCCCCTGGAAGCTATCACCCACGCTGAAAATGGTGCCATCCAAGCCGTAGTTGAATGGCGTCATAGCGAGTTCGATGATCTCGTCGCGCTGAGGGTCAAGCCCAGTCGTCTCCACATCGACCACCAGGCCAAGGCGCAGCGGGGTGCCGGGAGGCGGAACGGTGCGAGGGCGTGGCTTGAGACGCCGGATCACCCGGTAGTCCCCCGTGGCCTCCAGTGTCTGCGCCAGAGTCTCCAGATGGTCAGAAGATGTCATCGCCCGGCGCTTCGTTTACCGCCATCGGCTCCCCTCCAGCCGGCGCAGCAGCGGCGTCGGCCGGACGGGGCGCGAGGCGAATGTCAGCGGCTCGACCTTCTTCGTGGAACCACAGATCGACGACGGCGGTATCGTCGCTCCGCGGCCGCGGGAATGCCTCCCTGACCTTGAAGGTCGTCGGCAGATTGACCGACGTTCCAAACACCAGCGCGTGCTGCCGAGGCAATGACGGCAACCGCTTCAGGACCGACTCTGAGATGAACGGCGTCATCTGGCGAATCTGGGAGAGATCGTCGGGATTCTGGATTCGGTGAACCAGGAAGTTGGAGCACTGGCTGAGAACCGTCTTGGACAACTCGCTCGGGCGCTGAGACGCCAGCAGCACGAACATGCCGTATTTGCGTCCTTCCTTGGCGATGCGCTCGAATATCTTGGTCGCGTCCACGGCGTAGCGGGACGGCGTCGCCGAGATGTAGCGGTGCGCTTCTTCCAGCAGAAGGTGGATCGGGAAGCGATTGCGCGGATCGGCTCGCCGGAGCAGGCGAAATAGCATCCGCGCGATCACGGCGCTGACCAGCTCGACCACCTCGTCCTCGACATCATTCATGTCGATGATGATGATCTGATTGGCCTTGGTGTGGCCGACTCCCTTGCCGATCAGGCCGACCAGCCGAGTGAGAAACTCCAGCTCTCCATTGTCGGCGGCCGCACCGACCGCCTCGTGCCGGAGAAACTCATACTCGCGACGATCTTCCAGCGCCTGGAATCGCGTCACCATCTGGGAGCAGTAGTCGCGGATTTGCCGATTGCCGTGCGCCTCCGCATAGAGGATGGCGAGGTCTATTGCGTCCCCGAGTGCCGCAAAGTCGAATGGCAGATTTTGATAATTTGGAAGCTTCAAATCCTCCAACTCGAAGCCTTTCGGGCCAACCAGATAAGCATCCAGACCCGCAGGGTTGGCCATTTGGCCAAAGTTGATCGCAATGAATGGCCGGATTTTTGCCGCGTTGATCTCGTTCGTGCTGAAGCGCTGGAGGATGCCAATGATCCGATCATGCTTGGACGGGCTCGACGAGTCGTCGCGCATGATCTGGGTGATGCACTTGGCGAGGATGTGATTGCGGACGCTGTTGAGTTCCGCGGCCCCCACATTGGAGAACAAGGTGGAAAGCCCGAGCGCCATGCGCAGGATGGGCACCTGGGTGCGCTCGCTGGCTTGCAGCAACAGCTCCCATTCCGCCAGTTCCAGGAACCAGTGCGGCAAGCGGAAGCCTGCCGCCGTGCCGTCAAGGACGACACGCTCGACCCCGATCGCCCCCTCCTTCGCCGAAGCGCTCAGAGCGGCGTGATACTCGCCATTGA